>CAZJHC010000025.1:0-19352 GCA_964545645.1 uncultured Saprospiraceae bacterium | reverse complement strand
GCTAATTATCTATGCTCTTATATGGATCATGGACCCATATGTAGGTTTCTTGCTATGCCTGATCATAGGATGTATATCGGCGGCCATTTTAATCATATCCCTCATCTTAGAGTTGATAGAAAAATCGAAGGTGCCTAAGACCTACTACCGCTTTATGCTGACGGCGGTAATATGCCCCATCGTTGTCACTTTGCTATTTATCATGTTCTTTCCAGATGCTCTTAGTTGGATGAAGCAATAGAATTAAGTCTTGCGCTTTTTCTTTTTAGCGGCTGGAAAAAGGACATTATTAAGAATCAATCGATATCCTGGGCTCTTAGGGTGCAGATTAAGGTCTGTCTCTGGATCATTAACGAAGTGTCGATAATCCTCTGGATCATGACCTCCATAAAATGTCCATGTCCCATAGCCATGTGTCCCATGAAGGTACCTCACCTCCTTGACACTTTTGTTTTCGCCCATGACCAGCACATCAGATTTGACATGCTTTCTATCGTAGGCGGTCGTCTGCCCCATAAATCCTTTGATTGTACGAGTATGATTCTGAGTGAGCATCGTAGGGATAGGGTCCCATTTAGCCGAAAAATCAAAAAGAGTGAAATAATCCGATTCCGGTTTGACAACTCTCTTGCGAGGTGACATATCGATACTACTGTACTCATATTCTAACGGATTTTTTTCTAATTTAAAATCCTTGAATGCAAAAGTTTGAGAATAATCCAACTTCTCCTGGCAGTCAGGATCCTTAGGATCCCCATCATATATGACATCGCATATATCTGTGCCTGCCGCTGCTAATGCTATATCGTAACTATCAGTAGCGCTGCACATGGCAAACATAAAGCCACCACCTTCTACGTACTCTTTTATCTTACTGGCTACAGCAAGCTTGAGTTTTGATACTTTTTTAAAGCCTAAGCTCTTAGCGAGTTCTTCCATTTTGCGCTGGTTCTCCTGATACCATAATTGTGTATTATAGGATCTATAAAACTTGCCATACTGTCCGGTAAAGTCTTCATGGTGTAGATGCAACCAATCATACTCTGCTAACTTCTCTTCTAAAACCTCTCTATCATATATAGTCTCATATGGAATCTCAGCATAGGTAAGCACCATAGTAACCGCATCATCCCATGGTTGTATTTTTTCTCCACGTTGATTAAAAGGAGGTGTATAAACGGCTATTTTAGGGGCTTTCTCCAGTTTAATTACTTCTTGGTTTTTTTCTGGATCGGCGATCTCCTGGCGTATGGAGGCAAACTTAGCATTAGGGACCACCTGATAATTGACTCCTCTAATTTTGCACTCAGCCTCAATCGTGCTGGTGTGTTCAAAGGCAAATGATCCTCCCTGATAATTGAGCAACCAATAAGCCTCCAATCCTTGGTCAAGGATCCAGTAGGTAATTCCGTAAGCCTTTAGGTGCGCTGTCTGAGCCTCATCATCCATCGGAAGGATAATATAAGAGGCTGTTGCCTCTATACTAATCATCAACAATACCAACCCAAGAATCCAATTCTTCATGTACATTTCTTTTAACTGATCTATCAAGATAATATCCCTTAAGAAAGGATATCCTCGACTATTACTACGTAAGTCACATAAATATTGTTTCACTATACCATCAAAACATACTTAAACAAAATGTTATGCTCTTCTAAATATCAAACAATGACAATGAAATAATGATACTTTTGCAGCTCAGAGTTGAGTTAAGATAACGTGCAGAATATAAGTTTTCAATATCCTATCATCTGGCTTTTAGTTAGTCTCTTGGTTGCTATAGTATTCAGCCTTGGGCTCTATTACAAGTCAGGCATCTTCACCGATAAAAAAAAGAGCCTATCCTTATGGCTCGGGATATTGCGGTTTATGTCGATAGGCATCATCGCTATTCTACTCTTAGGTCCTATACTACAATCCACTGAAGAGAAATCTAAAAAACCCGTAGTTGTCGTCGCACAAGATATAAGCGAATCTATAGGAGAATGGCTCAAACTAACTAGCAATTCAGATTTCGATGAGCAGATCTCAAGTCTGTCAGACCGGTTAAGTGACAAGTTTGATGTTGATATAATCACTTTTGGTGCAGACACATATCCTCAGATGGATAGTATCAACTACACCGATAAAACTACAGATATCGATCGAACATTGGAGTATGTCAGTGATATCTATGAAGGCGAAAATCTCGCTGCCTCAATTATTATAACTGATGGCATTTATAATCAGGGTAAGAACCCTCTCTATAGTAGATACAACCATACCAGCCCAGTACATGCTATTGCGCTGGGAGATACTACCCCTCAAATTGATTTAGCAGTACATGAAGTCTTGTACAATCAGATTGGCTATCTTAATGATCAGACGCAGATACAGATAGACATAAGAGCTACTGATAGTCCCAATCAGCGAACACTTTTGACGGTAAGACAACGACAAGGCAACAGCTTGGTCAATATCCACGAAGAATCTCTCACTATCACAGGAAATGATTTTTTTACAACTAAGACTGTCACACTGGATTTATCACAAGTCGGCGTCAATGAATATGTCATAAGCCTATCCCCTCTCAACAATGAAAAAAATCGGACTAACAATAACAAGACTATCTATATAGATGTCCTCGATGCACGTCAAAACATAGTGATATTGGCCAATGCTCCACATCCCGACCTTGGAGCTCTGAAACAGATATTAACCAACAACAAGAACTATGAGGTGTCGATTAATTATGATATTAAAATCAATAGTATCTCTAAGGCTGACTTGGTAATTTTTCACAACTTGCCGTCGCAACGTCAGTCTATAACATCTATAATCAAAGAATTAGATCGCAGGGCTATACCGAGATTCTTATTCGTTGGAAGTCAGACTGATCTCGGCAAACTCAATAAGATACAATCAGTAATTGATATCAAAGGTCAGCCTTCTGTGACCAATGAAAGCCAAGCTATGTTAGATAAGGACTTTGTCACTTTTAACATATCTAATCAGCTAATAAATCGTCTGTCGCAATATCCACCTGTGATAAGCCCTTTTGGAGAGTATGTATTCAATCAAGGACAACAGACTTTGTTACATCAATCGGTTGGAGGTATCTCTACAGATTTTCCTCTTCTTTCTTTTGTGGATTATGGAGGCATCAAGTGGGGTTTTTTCTTTGGTGAAGGTATATGGAAGTGGAAATACTTTGATCATATCGAAGATGGACATTATGAGATACTCTCTGAGTTGATAGATAAGAGTATGGTTTATACTTCTACCAAGACTGATAAGAGACAATTCAGAGTTAGCACCAGTAATACTATCTACCAAGAGAATGATGATATCAAGCTATCGGCAGAGCTCTACAACAGCAATTACGAGCTGATCAATGATCCAGATGCGTTCATCACCATTATCAACAATAATAGAGAGGAGTTCGCCTATACCTTTACTAAGTCCAATAATGGATATAGTCTCAATGCAGGCAAGTTGAGTCCTGGCCGGTATACTTATCAGGCCAATACTACCTATGCTGGCGAACAGTATGAAGATACTGGAAAGTTTTCTGTCAAAAAGATCGAAATAGAAAAATCAAATCTACAGGCCAATCACAATATACTATATGGTATAACCGCCAAGAGTGGGGGCACTGTCTTCTATCCAAATCAGCTTTCCCAACTCGGAGATGAGCTCATAGCCGATGAGAGTCTTAAGCCTATGTTGTTTCAAAATGTCCTCAACAGGTCAGTCTTGGACTTTAAATGGTTGTTTGGTATGCTCCTGCTTTCTCTGGCGGCAGAATGGTTTTTGAGAAGATACTTTGGGAGGTTGTAGGATTAATCTTATCATGATTTATTCATTGATTCTCACATTCAATCAGTTAAGGTTGTAATATAAACCAAGGGAGTATAGTTTCTCTATACCAAATAATACTTGGCCTTGAGATTCTCGGCTTACTGCAATAACAAACTTATCGATGCGGGCATTGAGAGACAAATCAAACAGAAGGAAATTATTCGCATCTGAAGGAGTGACGGTAGTTGTAATAGCATTATAAATACTTAAACCGGGTAAAATACTCAAAGCAAACTTCTCACGCTCAAATACATAAAATGAGAACTGTACCTTGTTTCGTAATAAAATCTGTGATTGGTTAACGCCAAGGCTCCAATCAAACTGATTACTAATTACATCTGCCGAGAGATTAAAACCAAGTTTTCTTGCGACCCTAGGAAATCTCAAATTGAGTCTATATCCTGCGCCGAATGTTGTAGTGTTTCTAAAAGAATTATCTTGAATACTCAAAAAAGATAAGCCAAAACCATGATAAATTTTTGATGCTTTAGTGAGCTCGTTTTCTTCAGCAATTGTGACTTGGGCTCCTGTACATGCTTGATATTGACTTATTAATTCTTTAATACTTTTAGAGGAGAAATTAGTTGATTCAGCTGACTTATGAATTTTCGGACAGTCTTTTAAAGCGACTTTCAACAATCCTTGATATTTTTTAGTGGCAACTTTCGAGGCACGATAAGATCTAAAGTCAAATCTATCAAGTTGGTGGCGTTCTTCACCATTTTTAATTATAAATACATAGGGCTCAGAACCAACTATATCAGACATATACTCTGATTTCTTAATAGACACCTTATAAAGGGACACATCTCCTTCAACCTCCTCTAACCCAAATTTTTTGACTACGATTAAATCCGATTGATCAGAATTTAAATCTGGTAGTTCTATTTCCTGTGAGACAAATGTCTCACCACTCTGACTCAATCTAAACGACATAATATCCTCAGCCGTATAAGAAGTTGGCTCAGAATTATGATTCGTCTTAGTCGTAATCATGATACTTAAATCAGCCAGATTAGCACTTCTAATAAGAACCTCTTTTTCTATACCTTCTTTGTCAATGATGGTTCCAGATTGATAATTGTAAGATTGGGCATGAATTATAATGTTGGTTATAATCAAGGACATAACAACCAATGGTCTCATAAATCTTTTCATACTATTAGTGTAACGTTTTTTAAATGGTATTTAAGGGGCAAAAACCATACCATAGGAAAATCAATAGATCTCTATCTTATTAATCATCATAGATATTGCAAAATGACTTTATCCTTAAATAATTTAGGCCTGACGTATGCCAGGCCTATTACTAAAGTTCTTTCTTATTCATGTGGACTCATTTGCTAGGAGTCACCATAAAAATTCAGATTCTCGACTCTTTTATCATCTGTTCACCAAATAACAAAACAATCGCCGATGCAATTGCGAATAAGATCATGGGTAAATATTTAAATAGAAGTTATAACAAAATCGCTCCTATGTCAAGTTGTTCAAAGACTGTGACAAACAGAACCCCCAAATTTGGGGATGCCATAAGCGATTCATTTTCAACTATATATCTAACGACAAAAAGAAAGCCAATGCTTATATATGGCATAGGCTTTTAACATATTGTTTAAAAATTAGAGGGTTACCCTAAGAGGGGTTACACTAATTAAGATCGACCCAAGAGCTGCCATCGCATAATCTCAGCTTACTTGTCTGATCATTCATATATAGTAACCCTTTGTTAGCTGCATCACATGTCGGCTCATCCATAGATCCTGGTGCTACATTTAGAGGAGTCAACTTAGCAGTCTCAGATATATGAAGTGTATCGGTGACATTGAGTGTTCCATTAATACGCACTAAATCATTATCAAACTCTCCATAGATTAAGGGAGTCATATTATCATCTTGAAATGAACGATCCGACTCTATGTATAGTCTGGATGATCCAGTCTCATGATATCCGGCGTCTGTACCAACGAAGACATTGTTAGCCCTGGATTCATTGAGCAATCCAGATTGAGAGCCTATATAGACGTTGCTGGGATATAGTTGATGCATCGAGATTAGAGCCATCACCATTGATACTGGTGGGTAATTCTAAAATAATTACCTGACCCTCACATACGTAAAAAAGAAAAGAATAAAATCGATAAAAGGAGTGCAATACATCTCATAACCGTCGTACTAATAGATCATGAATATTAAAAGAAAAGGGACCTGCTCGATCGAATAGGTCCCTTTTTGCATTATTTCTTCTGAATCCACCTCTACACTAAGGCCTCATACTTTTTCTCAACAACATTCCAGTTAACGATATCGAGGAAGGCCTTTACATAATCAGGCCTTCTGTTCTGGTAGTTGAGGTAGTAGGCATGCTCCCAAACATCGATTCCAAGTATCGGAGTGCCACCACATCCTACTCCTGGCATCAATGGATTATCTTGATTAGGAGTTGAGCACACTTCTACTTTACCGCCTTCATGCACACACAACCATGCCCATCCCGAGCCAAATCTTGTGCCTGCAGCTTTGGCAAACGCAGCCTCAAAATCTTCTTTGGTGCCATAAGCTGCCTTGATAGCATCCAATAGTGGTCCTGACAATCTACCTTTATTTTCTGGTGCAATCACCTCCCAATACAAGCAGTGATTGTAATAGCCACCTCCATTATTGCGGACGGCACCATTGGTCATATCGAGTGAAGCCAAAATTTCTTCAATACTCTTATCGGCTAATGGAGTCCCCTCAATAGCCGCATTCAATTTGTTAGTATATCCATTGTGATGTTTGCTATGATGTATCTCCATAGTGCGTGCATCAATATGTGGTTCAAGCGCATCGTATGCGTATCCTAACTTTGGTAATTCGAAAGCCATATTTATAATCTGTTTTATTTATGAAAGTATGTAAAGCTATAAACGATGTCGAAGATAAGAAGTTTACTTTTGTAGTGTAGACGATTAACATTTACTCCATGAGAAAAGAAAAAGATTCAATAGGATATATCGATGTACCTGATGATAAGTATTGGGCGGCACAGACTCAGCGCTCACTTCAAAACTTTAAGATCGGAGGTCAAAAGATGCCCCAAGAGGTCATCAGAGCTTTTGCCATCCTTAAGAAGGCGGCAGCCATTACTAATGTCGACCTAGGAGCACTTGATGCTACCAAGGCTACACTTATAGGTCAAGTATGTGATGAGATCATGGCTGGAGATCTTGACGATCAGTTTCCATTGGTCGTATGGCAGACAGGATCAGGCACTCAGAGCAATATGAATGTCAATGAAGTCATTGCCAACAGAGGACATGTCAAGCAAGGGGGGGCATTGACCGATGCGAGTAAAGCTCTCCATCCCAATGATGATGTCAACAAGTCTCAATCATCTAATGATACTTTTCCTACGGCCATGCATATCGCCGCCTACAAGATGCTCATGGAGATAACTATTCCAGGCATACAAAAACTTAAAGACACGATTAGTGCTAAGTCAAAAGAATACATGGATGTCGTCAAAATCGGAAGGACACACTTCATGGATGCAACTCCGGTCACAGTAGGTCAAGAACTGTCAGGGTATGCCTCTCAACTGGATCATGGACTCAGAACTATCAACAACAGTTTGGCACATTTATCAGAATTGGCCTTAGGTGGCACGGCCGTAGGAACGGGTCTCAATACCCCAAAAGGGTATGCCGTAAAGGTGGCACAAAAAATAACAGAACTTTCTGGATTGCCATTTATCACGGGAGAGAACAAGTTTGAAGGACTGGCCGCTCATGACGCCATAGTCGAGGCGCACGGTGCCCTCAAGACGGTTGCAGTATCCCTTATGAAAATCGGTAATGACATCAGAATGTTGGCCTCAGGACCGAGGAGTGGTATCGGAGAATTAATCATTCCCGCCAATGAGCCAGGATCATCTATCATGCCGGGCAAGGTCAATCCTACACAGTCCGAAGCATTGACCATGGCCATGGCACAAGTCATAGGTAATGATGTCGCTATCAATGTAGGAGGCATGACTGGCCATTTTGAGCTCAATGTTTTCAAGCCAATGATGATCTATAACTTCTTGATGTCAGCAAGACTCATCGGCGATGCATGTGTCAGCTTCAATGATAACTGTATAGAAGGGCTGGAGCCCAACCATAAGAAGATTGGTGAGCACCTCAATAACTCGCTGATGCTCGTCACTGCCCTCAATACTAAGATAGGATATGACAAAGCCTCAGAAATCGCCAAGAAAGCCTACAAAGAAGGTTCTACATTGAGAGCTGCCGCTGTCGCTTTAGGATATGTGACAGATGACGAGTTCACTGAATGGGTTCGTCCTGAGAAGATGATTGGAGGTTTGGGATAGCACTAATGACTCTTTAGAAAAAAAAGAGGGACTAATTGGAGTATCACACATCGAATCCAACGTTTTCATAAATCCAGCCTTATATATGTGTTATATGCGATGTCGCCAAACTGGATAAACAGGGTTACGGTGAACTGCGACATTATAAAAGGCTCGCAAATTCATCTGCCACCCTTTTAAAAAGGAATAATTCCTTGGAAACGGAGTCTTCATTAGGTCGCACAAGATGGCCTTCAATGTTCAGTTTTCATCTACTTCTGATTAAATATCAAAAGGGGGTGGTTTAATTATTAGTTAAACACTATCTTTGCGCTCCATTTTGAAACGCCTAAGCGTATTGACCTATGAATCCATACAAAATCGCATACAAAGGCTTAAAAAATGGTACCCATAGGAGAGATTTTGACATTGATGCTGAGTTCTTCAAAAATTTTGAAAAGTCAAGAATACAAGAATCAGCGATCAAAATAGACATAGAGATCGACTGTAGATCGACCATGTTAGTTTTTGATTTCAATATATCTGGCACTTATCAATCAGATTGTGATCGCTGTACTGCGCCCATTGATGTGGTGATTACAGGAGAAGATCAGATGATATTTAAATTGTCGGAGGATGTGTCCAGCGAATCTGATGAAGTCATCTTCATCGATCCCAAAGAGACTCATATTGATCTGACACAAGTCTTATATCAATTGATCCATGCACATCTCCCGATCTCGGAGATCAGAGATTGTGAATCCGAAGATTACAAGCATTGTGATCATGAAGTCCTGGATCGCTTGGAGTATCGGGCACCAGAAGAGCCTAAAGAAGAACGACAAAATCCATTGTGGGGAGCATTAAAAGACTTAGATTTGTAATATAGACTAAATTAATAAGAGACAAATGGCACATCCTAAGAATAGAATCTCCAAGCAGAGAAAAAGAAAAAGAAGAACTCATAAGAAGGCAATAGCTCCTACAGTAGCTATCTGCAAGACAACAGGAGAAGCTCACCTCTATCATAGAGCATACTGGCATGATGGTGCTATGTACTATAAGGGGCAAGTAGTCATCCCTGCGGAAGAAGATTTGGATTAAGAAATATATTTCCATGTATATAATCCGCTTCGGCGGATGAAGCTCCATCGGTAAAATACTGTTGGAGCTTTTTTCATTTAAAGTCAACGGACAATTTATTTTATTTGCAGCGTCATAAATCAGTTTTACATGAAAGAAATAAAAAACACCTCTAAAGCCCCTGCTCCTGTAGGGCCTTATAATCAAGCCATTCTAGCTAATGGGACTTTGTACATTGCCGGCCAGATTCCGTTAGATCCAGCAACAGGCCAGTTAGTAACTGGAGATATCGAGGCCGAAACAAAACAGGTCATGACTAATCTGAAGAATATCCTTGAGAATGCTGGAATGACCTTTGAACATGTCGTCAAGTGCAGCGTATTCGTCAAAAATATGCAACACTACAGCAGGATAAATGCCATCTATGCTGAGTACTTTAATGATGATACAGCTCCAGCGAGAGAATTAGTAGAAGTATCAGCACTACCAAAATATGTTAATGTAGAAATATCAGCAATAGCTGTCCAATAAAACAGCAAAGACGTATATAGCTATGAGTAAGAAGACGATCCTCTCATGTATCCAGCCAACTGGAGAAATGCATCTTGGCAATTATTTTGGAGCGGTCAAAAATTGGGTGGACCTCCAAGCCGATTATGATTGCTTTTATGGTGTAGTCGATTATCACGCCATGACGATGCCTTATGATGTCAAGAAGCTAAGGAACAATACTTGGGAGCTCATCATGAATCTCGTCGCTGTAGGACTGGAACCGAGCAATCTATTCATACAATCCCTTGTGCCTGAGCATGCAGAACTATCCTGGATACTAAACTGCTACTGTTCTTATGGTCAACTCACCAGGATGACCCAGTTCAAGGATAAAAGCATCAAGGCAGTGGAGACCAATAAAGACAACTTTATCTCCGCAGGGTTACTTGATTATCCAGTACTTCAAGCAGCAGACATACTTATATATAAAGCTGATTATGTACCTGTAGGCAAGGATCAAGAACAACATCTCGAACTGACCCGAGACATAGCACAACGATTCAATCATAGTGTGGGCAAGGAATATTTTGTACTGCCAGACACACTGTTTACTGAGGTCCCTAAGGTCAGGTCTACAGCCGACCCTAGTAAAAAGATGAGCAAGAGTGCTGGTGAGAAGCATTGGATCAGCGTATTCGCTGAGGAGTCAAGGATCAGAAAACAAATCAAATCCGCAGTCACAGACACTGGCGAGCCTACTCCTGGTCGCATGAGTGCAGGTGTAGAAAACCTCTTCACTCTATTGAAGGCATCAGGAGACATAGGTCATCAATATGATACGCTCATGCAAGATTATGAGAATGGAACCTTAAAATACTCCTTGCTAAAAGACGCCGTCGGCGATAGCTTAGTAGATATGACGAGCAGGTTTATTATGAGAAAGAAAGAGATAAAAGATAACAAGAGAGAACTAAAATATCAAATAAAACAATCGTCTGAGGTTATTAGAAAAAGAGCCCAACAAACGCTATTTGAAGTCAAAGAATTAGTAGGCCTCCTCAATGTTAAGTTCTAATAATTAAGGCATTAAGCATTAGTGCCTCTGAGATTTTGCGCACATCTTAACGACTACTTATGAAAATCTTTTGTATCGGAAGAAATTATGCTGCTCATGCCAAAGAAATGAACAGTGCTCCACCATCTCAACCGATGATATTTATGAAGCCATCGACAGCACTATTGCCGTATGGACGTCCCTTCTACTATCCCGATTTTTCACAAAACGTTCACTATGAATTGGAGATAGTGGTCAAAATTAAAGAGCAAGGTAAATCCATCAAAAAAGCTAATGTTTGGCACCATATCGAAGAGATGACTTTGGGCATAGACTTTACTGCCAGAGACATACAAGCGCAGTGCAAAGAAAAAGGTCACCCTTGGGAGATAGCCAAAAGTTTTGATTACTCTGCTGCCATTGGGCGATGGATCCCTTGTGATAGCAACAAGTTTTCTGATATTCAATTTGAGCTTCAAAAAAATGGTCAAGTCAAGCAACTAGGCAAAGCAAAAGACATGATTTTTGACATCGGCGATATAGTTGCATATATATCCAAAAGATTTACCCTTCAAAAGGGAGATCTTATATATACCGGCACCCCTGAAGGGGTCGGAGCCATCGAAAAAGGTGATGTCTTAGAAGGGTATTTGAATGGTCAGGATCTTTTATACTGTGATATTAGATAATTTGTAGAGCAACTGTAGGGCTCGTGTAGACTTCTGAAGTATTTAGAACATGCATGTAGATAATATTTAACATATTTTTGATATGATTTGAGAATATTCTAATCGTTTCGTTCATTCTCAATGTCGATTTAAGGGTGTTAAAGAGTCGGTCTGAAAGCCGACTCTTCTTTTTTTTATATCAATCCATTGCGGCCTATCCAAAAGATTATATCTTATTTTATTTAGTTTTAGCATTATAAAACTTATCAGAGCTGAGCGTGAAATGGACAGATAGAGGTTTCTGGGTCTCCACCTTATACAAATACCAATCTCTATGGTACTGGGCCTGCTATTCATCATACTTCAGATCTATTACTTTTTTCTCCGCTGCGAACCCAGAAATGCACCTGGGAGGAATGCTTGATGATAAGAAATCAGCAGTCTACAAATTAGTACACCCAAGATATCTGCCGCAAACCATCATCATCAAAAAAGATGACAACATTGAGGCCAAAATAAAGGAAGCGGGACTCCATTATCCACTGATCGTAAAACCTGATGTGGGCTTCAAAGGATTCATGGTAAGAAAAGTAGATTCTTTGACTGAACTCAATGGACTCAAAGCCAGCTTTGGTCAAAGAGAGATGCTCCTTCAAGAGTTTGTTGATACCGCCAAGGAGTATTCTATTATGTGTTATAAACTTAACAGAAGTAGCACATATGAGATATCCTCATTTGTCGAAAAGATCCTGCCCTATATAGTAGGTGACGGCATAACCACCATTGAGGATTTAATTATAAATCTTAGCAATCCATTCCTAAAGAAGGAAATCGTTCTATATAAATTTAGGACCTGCTTGCATGATATTTTGCCCAAAGGTCAAAAAATGATCATAGATCATGTAGGCAATTATGCACGAGGGTCGAAATTTTATAACAGATCGAAGCAAATAGATGAGGACTTGACAAGAGCCATGAATAATTTCTTTACAGGCATCAATGGGCTTAACTTTGGCCGACTGGACCTCAAAGCAGATTCCATAGACGATATTAAAAATGGTAATTTCAAATTGTTGGAAATTAATGGTGCCAAGGCTGAACCGATTCACATTTATGATCCAACTATGTCGATCAGCTCGATGATGAAAGATATCTCGTTTCATTGGAGGACATTATTCAAAATAGTCAAAGAGAATCAACATCATCAAATTCCAAGTACTGCCGAAGGCTTGCGATCGTTCAGAAGCTTAAAAAAAGCCGTAAACCCATGATAGTTGTAGTAGATATAGGCAATTCTAACGTTGTTTTGGGATTTTATAAGAATGGAGAGTGGCAAGATACTTGGCGCATACCGACCATTAAGGATAATGAATCAGACTACTTTTATGCTGTTGAGTTGAGGACTCAGGTGTTAGAATCAAAATTATCAATCGAAGAGGTCTCTGGAGGTATTCTAAGTACTGTAGTACCAAGCCTTAAGATATTGTTCCAAAGATTATTGAAAGACATATTTGAGGTCGATGTGGTTACTGTTGGTCCAGATCTTTATGAAGAATTATCATTTAAAGTGCCTCGGCCATACGAAATTGGCACTGATCTAGTGGCCAATGCCTACTCTGCTTATCAAACCTATCAAAAAGATTGCATTGTTGCAGATTTTGGGACTGCATTGACATTCACTACCGTGAGTGGTGAGGGTTATGTCCAAGGTGTGGCCATAGCACCAGGTATAAAAACTGCCATGAAGGCACTATCAAGCAACACCGCTCAGCTGCCAGAGATTCCCTTAGAACTGCCTAGCTCAGTATTGGGACAGAATACTACTCATGCTATACAAGCAGGTATATTATGGGGATATGTTGGCATCGCCAAAGAACTCTTAGCAAAAATTAGAACGGAGGTTGGATCGCACTATATAGCCGTTGCCACTGGAGGATTATCTTTTATTATGCAACCTTTAGAAGGGTTATTTGATGATATAGATAGGAATTTAACTATGAATGGACTGAGATTAATGTTAGAACATCAAAAAGAAAAGTAAGATGAAAAAATTTACTGCAATAAAGGAGCGGGCAAATAAATACTCGCAAATGCTTAAACATGTAGTCGAATATAGAAACTCATGGTACGATGAGCTCAAAGAATCAATCACAAAACTCGCCGAAGACATACTTGAGCATACAGGAGTGGCTGCCAATATCGAAATAGAAGAGAGATTCGAAAACCTAGAATCAATAACTATTTCTTTGGGTAAATCAGTGAGTGGGATAGCAGAAAATGTAGATGATATCACAAAGAGAAATATAATAAAAGACAAAGGATCATTAGTATATAGTCAATTGTTTAATGGAAAAATTCAGGCATGGATGACCTATCCACTTATCGAGGGATTAATGCAACCTAAGCCACCAAAAATGATTGGCATATATCGCCCAGATGAATTTAATGAAGGATTAATATTGAGCAACTTTGATGAGTTTTTCAAAGAACTCATAGACTGGGAGAACTATGATGATGATCAACCAGGCAGTGAGGGCCATAATAGAATAGGGTTTGGCCTTCATACTGAAGCAGACGAAAAATAATAAAGAACTATGTTTTATACTTTTTTAATGGATATGCCCAATTGGGCAAGTTCTGGCGTATGGATTAGCTTGCTTACGCTCACTTTCTTGGAGATTGTACTAGGTGTGGACAATATAATATTCATCACGTTAGCCGCAGATAAGTTACCTCCAGAGCAACGAAAAAAAGCAACTAACATCGGATTATTCTTGGCTATGTTTCTTCGTATAGCGCTATTGTTTGGTATCTCATGGCTTATATCCATGCAAGAGCCATGGTTCAAGCTAGACTGGAGTTGGCTGCATGCTGGGTTTTCTGGGCAGAGCTTAATACTCATCTTGGGAGGTGTATTTCTATTATACAAGAGTGTAACCGAAATTCATCATAAACTCGAGCAAGACTCCTCGGGCCAAGATGGAGCAAACAAAAAAGTCTCCTCTCTATCAAATGCCATAGTTCAGATTACCCTCATTAATATAGTTTTTAGTTTTGACAGTATTCTCACGGCCGTAGGTATGACCAATGGTCTTGAAGGGGCCTTGGTTATTATGATTATTGCTGTTGTCTTATCAGTAGGTATCATGTTATTGTTCGCTAATCCTGTTGGAGAATTTGTCAATGAGCATCCTACCTTCCAAATGTTAGGCTTAGCCTTTTTAATATTAATCGGCTTCATGCTGATATTAGAAGGTGGCCATCTCGCACACTTGACAATATTAGACTCGGAGATCGGAGCTGTGCCTAAAGGGTATTTATACTTTGCTATCGCCTTTTCATTGGCTGTAGAGTTTTTAAATATGAAGCTCAGAAAGAATAATGCCCCAGTGCAACTGCACAATGCTACAGAGGAAGTCAAAGAAAGTAAAACTGCATGATCGAATTAAGAAGGTTGTTCTTCTTATGTTGTATCGTGTATCTCTCTTTTGGATGCAGCGATCCTATGGTATACCATAAAGTAACGGGCGATACCATGGGGACCTATTACACCTTGACTTATGAGCTTCCTTCATCAAGCCCTACTACCCTGATTAAAGAAAAAGTCGATCATCTACTCATAGAGATTAATGATGAAGTAAGTACATATATCGATAGTTCGATCATCTCACAATTCAATATAGCTGAAAAAGGCTACCATATTGATGACCATCAAGGACATTTTGTTACTAATCTCGAAGTCTCATCAGATATCTATGAAGAGACAGATGGATATTTTGACCCGACTGTTATGCCTCTCGTTAATTATTGGGGATTTGGTTACACGCCTAAAAGGCCAGTAAGCCAAATAGATTCTGCCGCCGTAGATTCTATTATGAATCACATAGGCTTTGATAAACTCAGTTATAGATCTAAACAAGGCCAGGTGAGCATCCAACCATTTGATGGACAACTTGACTATAGTGCGATAGCTAAGGGGTATGCAGTAGATCTTATCGCACAGCTATTGGACGATCAGGGTGCCCACAATTACTACGTTGAGATAGGGGGTGAACTTAAAGTAAAAGGGCTCAATCATAAAGGAAAAAAATGGGTGATTGGCATTAACACTCCCGCAGAAGGTGCCGCCTTAGATGACCTCATCGAGTATCTCTCAATATCCAATAAAGGAATGGCGAGCTCTGGCAATTATCGAAATTATCACGAAGTACGTGGGCGCAAATATGGCCATACGATAAATCCTAAGACAGGATATCCAGAACAAAATGAGCTATTAGCTGTGACCGTTATAGCAGATGATTGTATGACTGCTGATGCCCTGGCGACAGCATGTATGACGATGGGATTTGATCTGGCACGAAAATTAATAACAACTAAACAAGGAATCGAAGCTTGCTTCTTCACCGGCTCCAGTGAGGGGGCCATAACCAAAACATATAGCGATGGATTTATTCAGTACGTCATCAGATAGCGATAGCTTGACATTTAATTTGGACAAGGATATAGTCTTTTTTGACATAGAGTCCACTGGACTTAATATCCTTCAAGATAGAATCATACAGATTGCATTAATAAAATATTATGCCGATGACAGACAGCCTGAGGAGCTAGAGCTACTCGTCAATCCAGGTATCCCAATACCTGCAGATTCTCAAGCAGTCCATGGTATATCTGATAGTGATATCGCCGACAAACCAAGATTTAGCTCCGTAGCCAAGCAGATATTTGATTTTATAGGAGATGCGGATCTCGCTGGTTACAATTCTGATAGATTTGATGTGCCCATGCTATTGGAGGAACTATATCGCAACGGTATTAACCTAAACATGACAAATCGAAAATCAATAGACGTCCAAAAGATATTCTATCGCATGGAACCCCGCACTCTCAGGGCAGCATTAAAGCACTACTGCCAAAAAGAATTGGTTGATGCCCACGACGCCTTAGCTGATGTCCGGGCCACTGTTGATGTCTTAAAAGGGCAGATAAAGATGTATCAAGGGGTAGATCACGAGGACGGCGATGGATTCATTACTAAAGAACCTATCAAAAATGATATGAATGCCATTTATGATTTTACTGCGGATAAAAGACATGTAGACTTTACCAATAGGCTTAAGAAAAATGAACATGGGGATATTGTCTTCAATTTTGGTAAGTATATGAATCAAAAAGTGAAAGATGTCATCAAGAAAGACCGAAACTACTTTCATTGGATTATAGAAAAAGATTTTTCTTCGCAAGTAAAGACCGCCATACAACAGATCATGGATGAAATAATCCAAGACTCGCAGAGGTCATTATAACAATTAATACGGCGATGATGTTATATATCTATCATGAATCGCTATTTGTTAGTCATATGCTTAGGAGTTGTTATAGTCCTTTCTTGTGGTGATACGACCACCACTCCAGGGAATCGACTAGACCTGACCACTATTGCTTATAGTCCAGAGGCCTATGAATTAAGCGTTCCAGATCACTTTCCTGATATGATTATTCCTGAGGATAATCCCATGACGCAAGCTGGAGTAACTCTCGGTCGTCATCTGTTTTACGACCCTATCCTATCGGTAGACTCTACCTTATCGTGCTCAAGCTGTCATCTTCCTCAAGGCAACTTTACCGATAATCAAGCCCAAAGCGTAGGTGTCAATGGTGATGTGACAACTCGCAGCTCTATGACCTTACTCAATATAGGTTTTGTAAATACGGGACTCTTTTGGGATGGCAAAGTGATGTCTCTCGAAGATCAAGCTCTCCTACCGGTAGAGGATCCTATAGAATTACATGAATCTTGGCCCAATGTAGAAGCGAAACTACAACGACATGATCTATACCCCATGATGTTCCGATTGGCTTTTGGTATTGAACAATATGATGAGATTACTCGTGACCTTGCTACTAAGGCCATAGCGCAGTTTGAACGAAGCTTAGTGAGTAGTGGTCAGTCAAAATATGATCGTGTTGTATCAGGTCAAGACGTTTTTTCTGATGAAGAGCTCCGTGGACATAATATCTTCTTTGACATAGATCCTGATGTCTCCAAGCACCTTGAGTGTGGGCATTGTCACAACGCTCCTTTGTTTACGACCAATGAGTTTATTAATAATGGATTGCAGGTTGCAGCAGATCTAACTTCTTTTGACGATCTCGGTCGTGGAGCAGTCACTGGTGTTACCTTTGATAATGGCACATTTCGGGTACCTACTCTTCGCAATATATTTCGATCAGCTCCTTATATGCACGATGGCAGCCTAACGACACTCCAAGAAGTAATGCAACACTATGAGAGTGGAGGCAATATATCGGACAATATAGGGGCAGTATTGAGGCCTCTGTCTATCAGCCCATCTGATCTAGAGTCGCTGATGGCCTTTCTCAGAACTTTAGAGGATCAAGAATTTCTTTCTGATCCAAGATATCAAAGTCCTTTTCAATAGCACATAGTAACAATTTAATGTTATAATATAACTCATATAATTGATTTTCAATTAATTATATAATTATACATTCTATAATTTTGATAACATTTATGTTTTTTTGTCTTTGGAATAGGTCTTTTACTAGCCGATACTTGTAGTATGAATTAATCATCAAGTTGGCTAAAGAGTTCGACGAGCATTAATTCGGATATGTTCATGGGAATTATGATTTGTTAATAGAGAGTTGGACCATGATAGTCTCATCTTTCTATTAACAAACATATACAAGCCGAAAAAGTCATTGTGGAGTATGAACCTATCCCATCAAATCGTAAAAAAGTTATTGAGTTTATATCGGTTATTAAATTTTGAGTTTCCCCTCGAGTAAGTTTTATAAGGGGAAAGATTTATGTTCATGGGATTATAATTTGCTAAAGCTGGTCTTCTGATATCAAGACCAGCTTTTTTATTTGGAATAACTTAATTACTAATTTTCACCCTGTTACTTAGCTATTTCTAAATCTGATTATAGCTACCCGACAATACAAAATAAAAGCATTGAGGTTAATTGATCCATAGATCAAGCTTTATCGGCTCGTCACCTATCAAATTGTATTTTTTTCGGCGTATACAATCTCTCAACATCTTCGCTTTTTCATAATGTCTTGCCAACCAAAGAAGAGTTTACTAGATAACATCCTAACACCATCCCTTTTAATTCATCCAAATGCCTAAATTTAACAGTCGAACACTTTAAAGACGTTATATATAATACTGCATGCAACTAAAGAATCTCATAACGATATTGTTATTCCTTTGCTCCATTGTTATTATCAGAGGACAGATTTCAAGTGAATTTGAAGGAAAAGTAAAAATATCTCAATTGGACAAGGACAATAGCTCTGATTCCCTTGTCATCAAATTACCAGACGGAACCCTTGGTTTAAGAGATGCTAATACAGTCTCTAACAATCAGCAATTGAGCATATCTGGTGACACATTATTTTTAAGTAATGGAGGCTTTGTCAATCTAAACACTGGATCTTACACTCCAAAATTGTACTATGGTAGGCCAATATTGCCTCCATATTCGAGTATTGAACAAGCTAAACTGACCGCCTCCGATGCACAACCTAATGACTTGTTTGGCAATAGCGTATCGATATCGGGAGATTATGCTATCGTAGGCGATTATGGTGACGGCCCCTTTTCAGGAGCTGCACATATATTTGTTCGTTCAGGCAATACTTGGACAGAACAAGCCAAGCTAACAGCCTCTGATCCAGCCATAGGTGATAATTTTGGATGGAGTGTAGCAATATCAGGAGATTACGCTATTGTTGGGGCTTGGATGGATGATGATAAAGGCCCCAACTCAGGCTCTGCATATATATTCGTGCGCTCTGGCAACACTTGGACAGAACAACAAAAACTATCCGCATCAGATGGCGCAT
>CAZJHC010000024.1:0-19378 GCA_964545645.1 uncultured Saprospiraceae bacterium | reverse complement strand
CCTTTACCCAGTGTATAGGATAAATCTACCCTAAAGTAATCCGGAATTCGCAGTGCATTTCTTTCAGAAAAAATTGGGACAATAAGACCTCCGCTACTGCGATAATTACCTACTGGTGGCGTAGTAGGCCTTCCTGTCGAATAATTAACATTAACCGTCATTGTATTACGCTGATTAGGGTTGTAGTTGAGGATAAATGAGGCATCATGGGTTTTATCAAAGCTTGACGGATACCACTCTCCATCATTGATTCCTTCTATCTGGCGTTCAGAGCGAGCATATGTATAACTCAGCCAACCATTCATCTTCCCTACATTCTTTCTGATACTTAGCTCCGCTCCATAGGCACGGCCATTACCATTCAACAATTCTGTCTCGATATGATCATTAATCAATAGATTGGCAAAATCTTTAAAGTCAAATAATTGATCTATCTCTCGAGCATAAATCTCAAACGAGGTTTCCCATTCATTATCCTTCAAGTTTTGGAAGTAACCTATGGAGGCATTGTGCGACCTAAGAGGTTTAATATACCGATTACTCAACTGCCATTGGCTAGTCGGGGTTGGTGCATCAGCGTTAAATATTTGATTGATAAACTGCGAGGTCCTACTATATCCCGCCTTAATAGAGGCCTTATCACTTAACTTATATCTCGCTGAAACACGTGGCTCTATAAAGGTATAATCTTGAATGTTGCCAGTTTTTAGCTCTGTTCCTATGATTCCTTCAACAGAAGGATTGAATTCATCAGTATATTGATATTCAGTCTTAGGTCCCAAGTATTGGAAATAATTCAATCTCGCTCCTCCCGATATTTCAAATGCATCGGACAAGCTAAATCGTGCATTGGCATAGACTGCTGACTCACGTCCTTTTTCGTCTTCTAAGGATCTGGGCACGATGGTCGATATGTCGCCAAATGGCTCACGAGCTCCGGGGCCGACATCGTACTGTATAGTAGAAAGTCCCACATTAATTTCAGTGGACTCATTAGGTATGTACTTAATATTCTCTTTGATTTTTATATAGTCAATTTTAGTGTTGATCGTAGAAGCATCAATACCGGCAAAATCCGTTTGATCACTATTATAAGTACTACCGACTACAGAAAGATTAGAAAATATGTTATCTCCTATAATGAGACCATAACTAAGCTCTGCAAACCTTGTCTGATAATCAAACCCAAATTCGTTATTATAAACAAACTCGTCTTGCGACGTATATCCCGAGATGGAAAGATTATGGTTGGCATTGGGCTTAATGGTTAATCTAAAATTACCATCATAAAAGAAAGCACTACTATTTTTCAGCTCTGGTTCGGTCAATAAGTTTAAGACCCAGTCAGTATATGAGGATCTAAACCCACCGATAATAGATACTTTGTCTTTGATCAACGGCCCTTCAAAACTAATCTTACTTGACACGGGACCGATCCCACCTTTAATTCTAAATCTTTCAAAATCTCCATCCTTCATCTCCACATCCATAACCGAAACCAATCTTCCTCCATACTGGGCAGGTATATTGGCCTTGTATAAGTCCACCTTATTGATCAAGTCTGCATTAAAAGTGGAAAAGAATCCCAATGCGTGAGAACTATTAAACAAGAAAGCTTCATCCTGCATAATCAGGTTTTGATCAACATTGCCCCCTCTCACATTGAAGCCCGATGCCCCTTCTCCTATCGTCGTTACTCCTGGTTGCAACAAGAAACTCTTGATTACATCGACCTCTCCCATAAAGGTGGGGAGCTTTTTGATTGTACTCATACTGATAGTCTGTACCCCAATCTGTACATTCTCCACACTTGCATCAGCCGCTCGAGCACGGATAGTCACTTCATCTAATTCAATAGCCCCTTTATCTAGAGCCACATCTAAATTACCATCGCTCCTTATATCAAAGAGATTATAACTGTCTTGATACCCTATAAAATTTACAACTACCTGATGGGTCCCTGCTGGCAGGGTTAGTTCATAACTTCCATCTAACTCACTGACAGTACCAATATCTGCATCGCTGACAGTCAATGTCGCTCCGATGATGGGCTCTCCACTCTGAGTATCAGTTATGACACCTCTAAGTGTAGCCATACCACTTGCCGCCAATTGATTAAACTGTCCGATAACCAGTTTTTCTTCTTCAGTCTCGTCTTGTCCACTGAGTGCACTATAAAACTCTGCACTATAATTTCGCTCTAAGATGGTTCTGTCAACAACAACCCAACCATATCTACGATATTCGATAAAATCATAGAAGGTATTATCGAGTAATGTCTCAAGTACAGTAGCAATATCTTGTTCTTTAAATGATCTCTGACCACTGTATGTCACTTTAGGATCTACCTTATAAAATATCTTAAAAGGTGTGGATTTATCTAATTGCATCAATGCATCAGACAGCGTAGTCGCCGAGATTTCCGTTGTTATATTACGAGGATTACTTTGTGCGTTTAATGTTACAACAGATAGTAGAAATAGGGCTACTAATATTTGTTGGATGATAAGTTTTTTCATAGATAAGGTTAACCGTTGCAATAGTAACTAAAAATTAGTAACTTCTTTTGTTCACTAGTTTGGGTCTGACTATATAGAACTAATAGTATAGTTGAATCCAATAACTATACGTAAGTCATGCCGAAAAAGCTGTTAGCAATATCGTTTTTATTTTTTCTCCTACTATCCTGTGTCGATGAAATCGACTTCGAAACGAATAAAGGTGAAATTGATCGATTGGTGATAGATGGTCGAATTGTAGAGCTAATAGAAGAAGATCTGAATTATGCAGAAGTCAATGTGCAAAAGGTATTTAACTTCGAAAGTTCCTCGAGATCTACCGTTTCTGTGGAGGAAGTGAGCATAACAAATGGAGTGCAAACCTTAGAATTAACGCAAACTGGGTTAGGCACTTATGGATTAAGGTTTACAAATCAAGAATATGACCTAAATCAAGGCCTGGAGCACGCATTATATGTAAAAACATTAGATGGCAGAGAATATGAGTCAATGAAGGTGTCAAAATCTACGGTCTCGATACCCTCAGAATTGGCCGTCGAAATAGTGCCTTCAACAGTTATAGATTCATTAGGATTAACGAGCATAGAGAATCAGGCAGTCCTCTCAATATCCTCACCATTGATCCCCACAGAAAACAATGCTCTCTTGTGGGAAGCCACCCAGACCTTTCAAGTCAGCACGACTCAAAACCGTAAATGTTATGTTACAGAACAAATCGTTACAGATAAAATAATGCTATTAGATACTAGGGATCTCAACTTACAACAAGCGGAAGATATCTTGTTATTCAATACTCCAGTATCTAAAAAATTTAGGGAAGGCATCTACTTTTCGATTAGGCAGTTCTCCTTAGATCAGGCAATTACCACTAATCTTAGAAATATCAACTCATTGTTATCACAGACCAACACAATTTTCAATGATCCTTTGCATAAGTTGCAATCCAACATTAATAACGTAGCAGATCCTGAAGAAGATGTATTTGGATTCTTTTATGTCAGTCAAGCCATAGATATCAGGGTAAAAGTAGATAGTGTTAGAACATATTGCGCTAGAACAGCGGCACAAGGAGGGACAGATCTTGAAGCTGACTGTCCTCTTGACCCTCGTACTTTCAGACCTGCTAACGGTTCTGATCCACTTTGCTGCGACTGTCGAACCGTACCAGGAGTTATGACTGAAAAACCAGAATGGTGGCGATGAATAAATTTATATCCATAACATTTATATTGGTCTTAACTTGCTTAAGTTGTGTAGACCCCATAGACTTTAATATCGAACGAGGCAGTATCGATCAGCTAGTAATCGATGGGAGAATAGTAGAGCTGCTCAATGAGCCTAATAATTATGCAGAGGTCAATGTACAAAGGGTCTTCAACTTTGAAAGTTCCTCGAGGTCTACCGTATCAGTAGAGGAGGTCACCATTTCCAATGGTCAGCAGATCATAGAACTCTCACAACAAACCTTGGGCAAGTATAGCGCCACATTCGATAATGCAGAATACGATCTGAGCGATGACAAAGAGCATTTTCTAAGAGTTGTTGATCTACTTGGCAGAACTTATGAATCAGACATCGTTAAGAAACCTTCATTAGCCATTCCTGAATCGATACAAATAAAACAATCATCGGCCATGGTGGCCAACTCTTTAGGCGGATTGGTTGAAGAAGAACGAGCTGCTATCGTAATAAATACTCCTATCCTTGCTGGTCCCAATAACGGTCTTCACTGGGAGGCTACGCAGACATATCAAGTCAATTCGGTCACACCTGCCAAGACTTGCTACGTAACAGAAAATCCAGTCACTGATAGAGTATTGTTACTTAATACCGAAGAGCTCGAGATTGAGAGATTAGATGAATATGAATTATTCAAAACCCCTATTAATAAAAGATTTAGAGAAGGTATATTTTTTTCCGTAAGACAGTTTTCGACTGATGATGCAACACTAAATCATCTTAGCAATATTCAATCATTGGTCACACTGACAGAAACAATATTTAACGATCCGCTGAACAAACTGAGCTCAAATATTAGTAATGTTACTAATCCTGAAGAAGAAGTTTTTGGACACTTTTACGCAACTCAAGCTTATGATGTGCGAATCAAGCAAGATAGCATTAGGCCATACTGTAATCGAACTCCTCCTGAAGGTTTTGATACTATTGATGATGCATCGTGCGATGAGAGAACTGGATGTCCTTTATCAGGAATGAGCGCAGACCCCTTATGCTGTGACTGTCAAAAAGTACCAGGGTCCTCTATCGATAGACCTAGTTATTGGAAATAAATATCATAAGACCAACCACCCTGCTGGAAGATTATACTCAATTGTTCTACTTTGCGATAATCTTAGAAAAGGTAGGCTAATCATGCATGATATAGAACCCCATTATAGATGGAGAGAGCGGTATATTGCATCTGAGGATGAAAGGAGTCCATTATATGGTCAACAATACAGTGAATTTCAGTTCAGTCAAAAAATCTATAACTATTATATCCATCCGCAGTGGGACTCTATGGGGTCACCCACACTTTATCTTAAGATACTCTATGTAGATTATTTAGAACAGTTTGCAATTATAGAATTAATAGGCGAATGGAACGACTGCATAAGCAATGATATCATGTATCTTAAGAGAAAAATAGTTGACCATATTATCAAAAATGAAATAATCAAGTACATCATCTTATGCGACAACGTCCTCAACTTTCACTCAGATGATGATTGTTATTATGAAGAATGGTATGATGATGTAAAAGACGAAGAAGGATGGATCTCTTTTCTCAATACCAGGGATCATGTGTTGACAGAGATGGAGCAAGTCAAATTGCATAATTATGTCCATCTAGGTGAAGAATACAACGACATCACGTGGCAACAACTAAAACCTCAGGGAATCTATAATAGCGTCCAATCAATTATAACAGAATATGCATAAATCAGGATTTGTAAATATTATAGGGCATCCTAATGTGGGAAAATCAACCCTACTCAATGCATTGATTGGAGAAAAATTGTCCATCATTACCCACAAACCTCAAACTACGAGGCACAGGATTATAGCCATTATCAATGAGCCTGAGTATCAAATAGTGTTCAGCGATACTCCAGGAATCATTGATGATCCGCACTATAAGATGCAATCTGCCATGAACTCATTCGCACTATCGGCACTTGAGGATGCAGATATTTTAGTGTACATGACTGATACGTTAGAAGAGCCAGCTATAGATCCAAAAGTTGCCCACAATCTTAAAAAGATAAAAGGTCCAAAAATACTGATCATTAATAAAATGGACCTTGCTGATCAGACCAAAATCGAAGATCTGACAACATGGTGGACAGAACAGATTAAATTCGATTATATCTGTGCCATCTCAGCGCTTGAAAAAGTAGGTGTCGATGGTGTCTTAAAATTAATAGTTAAAAATCTAAAACCTGGCCCTGCCTATTATCCCAAAGATCAATTTACTGATAAAAGCGAGCGGTTCTTTATATCAGAGATCATAAGAGAGAAAATACTTACTCAATATCATCAAGAGATCCCTTACAGCTGTGAAGTAGTTGTACATACATTCAAAGAAAAAGATTCAAGATCGGGTCCTATGATACACATAATGGCAGATATCATTGTCAATCGAAAAACACAAAAATCGATTCTAATTGGCAAAGGAGGAGCTGCCATTAAAGCCCTCGGGACGGGAGCAAGAAAGTCCATAGAAGAGTTTTTAGACCGCAAGGTTTTTCTTGAATTAAATGTCAAAATCAAAGAGAAATGGCGAGATGACGACAGAACTCTTAAATCTTATGGATATTTGCACTGAATATGTCAAATCTAATAGCAATCGTCGGTCGACCTAATGTAGGTAAGTCAACCTTATTTAATCGACTCGTAGGAGAAAGAAAATCCATCATTGATAATACCAGTGGGGTCACTCGAGATAGAATATACGGCCACACCGAATGGAATGGCAGGTCTGTCAATGTAGTTGATACAGGAGGCTTCGTTAGCAACTCTTCAGATGTATTTGAGATAGCCATTAGGACTCAAGTAGAAATCGCTATTGAGGAAGCTGATGTTATCATATTCATGACAGATGTTACAACGGGCATAACCGACTTAGATGAGTCGGTAGCCAGGATGTTACGAAAATCGAACAAAGCGACAATCTTGGCTGTAAACAAAGTTGATAACGGCACGAGGCAACTGGCGGCTAATGAGTTTTGGAGCTTAGGATTTGAGGACACCTTTTTTCTTTCATCGATCACAGGTAGTGGCTCAGGAGATTTGCTTGATGCTGTCATCGACATGTTACCTTCAATCGAAGAGCGTGGCGAGCATGATGAACTACCAAGGTTTTGCATCTTAGGACGGCCCAATGTTGGAAAGTCTTCATTAGTTAATGCTTTGCTCGGTCAAGAGAGAAACATAGTCACTGACATAGCGGGCACCACTCGAGATGCTATACATAGTCATTATAACAAATATGGCAATGAGTTCATGCTCATTGATACTGCAGGAATTCGAAAAAAGAAAAAAGTTCACGAAGACCTCGAATTCTACTCTGTAATAAGAGCCGTCAAGGCCATAGATGAGGCCGACGTATGTCTCATGATGATAGATGCTACCTTAGGGATGGAATCACAAGACATGAATATTCTTTCCTTAATCGCTAAGCGAAAGAAAGGAGTTGTCCTATTAGTAAACAAATGGGATCTAATGGAGAAAGAGACCAATACCGCCAGAGATTACGCTTATGAAC
This sequence comes from uncultured Saprospiraceae bacterium, assembly GCA_964545645.1. Taxonomy (GTDB): domain Bacteria; phylum Bacteroidota; class Bacteroidia; order Chitinophagales; family Saprospiraceae; genus GYS-P2D. The sequence continues at coordinate 12,091 of CAZJHC010000024.1, read as the reverse complement.
TCAAATCCAAATTGGCGCCATTCAACGATATCCCGATTTTATTTGTTTCCGCTCTTGAGAAACAACGAATCTTTAAAGCTGTCGAGAAGCTTATGGAAGTTTACCATAATCGAACACAGCGTATCAAAACCTCTGAACTCAACGATGCATTAGAAGAAATGATGACCAAGTTCCCGCCACCAGCCCATCGAGGCAAACTGATTAAAATAAAATATGTCACTCAACTTCCTACACACTTTCCAGCATTCGCATTTTTTTGCAATTATCCTAAGCATATCACTGGAGCCTACAAGAACTATTTAGAAAATCAGCTACGTTCACGCTATGATTTTAGTGGGGTACCGCTTACTTTGTATTTCAGAAAGAAATAATAATCCTTAATGACAATCACATCATCGACGATTTCAGATTTAAAGATCATTGAACCAAAAGTGTTTTATGATGATCGTGGCTATTTTTATGAATCATATAATCAATCTAAGTATTCAAAAGATGTTGAATACAATTGGGTTCAGGACAATGAATCTAAGTCGCAGAAGGGAGTACTAAGAGGCCTCCATTATCAAATAGGGGAATTTGCTCAGGCCAAATTGGTAAGAGCTATTGTTGGCGAGTTATTTGACGTTGCAGTAGATATTAGACCAAACTCTCCTACCTACGGTCAATGGTATGGAACTATATTATCTGCACAAAACAAAAAACAGTTGTTGATCCCGAGAGGTTTTGCCCATGGATTTTTAGTCCTATCTGATGAAGCCATCTTTGGATATAAGTGCGATAATTATTATAGTAAAGAGAGCGAAGGGGGTGTTATTTATAATGACCCAAACATAGGTATCCAATGGCCCGAAGTTGATGGAGAGATACTTTTATCAGAGAAAGATCAAAAAAATCCAAGATTAGGAGAACATCGGGAGTATGAATGAGATCAAAATAATTGTCACAGGGGCTAATGGTCAGTTGGGTATAGAATTTAAAAAAAATGTAAAAAACGATCCAAGATTTCATTTTTATGACAGGGATCAACTAGACATTTGTGACGTTAATGCCTTAAGATCGGTAGTCCAATCTATTAAGCCCAATATTATCATCAATTGTGCGGCATATACAGCGGTGGACAGAGCAGAAGATGAAACATCTAAGGCATTTCTAATTAATGACAGTGCAGTTGCCAATATAGGCTCTGTAGCAGCAGAGGTAGATTGCAAGGTGATTCATTTCAGTACAGACTATGTGTATCACATCATTAAGGACGATCCTTTAATCGAATCAGATCAATGCCAACCGCAAAGTGTCTATGGAATGTCTAAGCGTGCAGGAGAACTCTCACTAAGTAGTCAAACTGATAATTATTTAATCTTTCGAGTATCTTGGTTGTACTCTGCTCAAAAAAATAATTTCGTCAAAACTATGCTTCGTCTGGGTCAAGATAGAGATCAACTATCTATAGTCAATGATCAAATAGGAGCACCAACGAGTGCCAAAGATCTTGTCAGCAGTATCTTACATATCATAGAACAACATCCTGATGCAACGGGTATTTATAATTATTGCAATTCCGGCAAAACCAATTGGTGCGAATTTGCTCAAGAGATTTTCAGAGTAGCAAATATTACTTGCGTCGTATCTGGTTTATCAACTAAAGAATATGGCGCTCGGGCTCCAAGGCCACTCTGGAGTATTATGTCAACTGACAAGCTTCTTGTTGATTATGGCATAATAATTCCCCCTTGGCGACAAAGTCTCAAAGAATGCCTTGAAGAATTAAAGGCTATAGCTTAAATTGCCTAAGTGCAAATAATCAAGTCAATAATCATTATAATCTCGTTGTTGATAATCATCAATAATCAAAGTTTTGCTACACATAATCGAGCAGGCGAAATCACTTATGAGCAAGTTGATGATCTAACTATTATAGCGACAATTACCACTTATACTCGGACTAGTAGTTTTGCCGCCGATAGAGACAGTCTCGAATTATTTTGGGGAGATGGTACATCTAATTTTGTACGTCGCAGCAATGGTAATGGCGAAGAACTGCCTAACGACATCAAAAAAAATACCTACATAGCCTCACATACTTATCCCACTAGGAGTAGGTTTAAACTTTCCGTCACTGATCCTAACCGAATTGCAGGGATTCAAAATATCGATTTTCCTAACTCTATTAATATTCAATTCTATTTAGAGACTACCTTAACCTTGCTGGATAGAAGATTTCAAGGAGATAATAATTCTGCCATACTACTGCAACCTCCGATCGACTTTGCCTGTGCAGGCCAGCCATTTATCCACAACCCCAATGCTTTTGATCCAGATGGTGATAGTTTATCCTATGAGTTGATAACACCTTTTCAATCTGAGGGTCTCGAGGTCCCTAACTACAACCTACCCGATGAGGTAGCCCCTGCAGATGATAACGTCATAAGTCTTGATCCGATTACCGGAGATTTCAATTGGGAGAGCCCCCCTGTATTGGGAGATTTTAATATTACTATACTAATCAAAGAATACAGAAATGGAATCCTCATCAATGAGATCATCCGTGATATGCAAATATTGGTACTATCATGTTTTGATGATAATCTCGAGCAGAATAATGTGCCAACACTAGAAACTGTCGATGAGATATGTGTTATTGCGGGCGAGCTTATAGAGTTTGATGTTTTATCAGAAGACATTGACTCTAATCAGCTATTGACCTTAAGTGCTCTGGGGTCACCATTTATCCTTGACTCCAATGATGTCTCATTCGATATCTCTATTAATCCAAAATCATCACCTATCACTGGCACCTTTAGATGGCAGACAGAATGTGATGATATATCGGAGTCATATTATCAGGTTGTCTTTAAATCTACTGATAACTTTTTAGGGTTTCAAGGCGGCGCTGCAACTTTAAAAACAGTCCGCATAAAAATCCTTGGCCCTTCGCCTACAGGTGTTGAAGTAGAAAAAATTAGTTCTTCCGATATTGCCATATCCTGGGATAATCCATATCAGTGTGATCAAACTGACCTGTTTCAAGGGTTTTCGATTTGGCGATCAACACGCAGCCAAGAAATAAACATTGATAGCTGTCGTGGTGGTTTACAAGGAAGCGGATATCAAAAGATAATTTTTCTGACTAATGAAATAATCGATGGTCGCTATAGAGTAATAGATACTGACGTGCCAGATTCAGATATATTTTGCTATCGAATTGTTGCGGAGTTTGCGGAATTAACACCTACAGGCAATCCATTTAATCAAACCGAAAGCCTCCCATCTGAAGAAGCTTGTGTCCTATTTAATAGGCGCAAACCATATATTACTAAGACTTCTGTATTGGAGACTGCTACTGATCAAGGGGCTATTGAAGTTAATTGGGTCCTCCCTAATCCTGATGATATTGATACTATAGAAAATAGTGCTCCCTTTATTGTATCTGTTTCAAGTGGTACTGGTTTAAATAATACGAGCCTAGTCAATATACCTCAAGCATCCAGTAGCTCTGATAGCTTTGGAGGCCTCATCGGCGATACAATCTATATCGACGAAAATCTTAATACGGTTGGGGACGGCCATAGTTACCAGGTGAACTTTGAAAATAGTACAGGGTTCAGTACATCAAGTTCTATAGCTTCATCTCTATTGTTGACTATCGAAGCAGGGGATGAGTCTTTGATGCTTTCTTGGGATAGTCGTGTCCCGTGGGACAATAAGTATTATAATATATACCAAGTCATAGGCAATGAACAACAGCTCATCATAGATAGCATCACTGAAACCAGATATAGGATAACAGGATTGTTGAATGGAGAAGAGGGTTGTTATGTAGTTGAATCTATTGGGACTTATGGTGTCAATGAGATTAGATCTCCTATTATTAATTTTTCGCAAGAGGTCTGTGCAAGGCCAAGAGATCTGGAAGCACCGTGTTTGCCGTCATTAGAAATCATAACTGCTTGTCAACAAGATATCTTTCAGGGCAACACTTTCATCAATGAGGTATCCTGGTTATACAACGAAAATGACTGTCCAGAAGCCACAGATACAAGAAGTATAGTCATATTGTTTAGTCCATCAGAAAATGATCCTCTCATTGAGATAGATCGAGTGTCGGTTAGTGATCAAGCCTTTAATCATAATATAGATGATAATATATCAGGATGTTATGCGATCCAGGCCATCGATTCGAGTGGTAATATAAGTGTCCAGTCAGGTATGATCTGTGTAGACAATTGTCCTTCCTATGCATTGCCCAATACCTTTACGCCAAATGGTGATAACAGTAATGACGTCTTTACTCCAACGATCAATAGGTTTATCGATAAGATAGAGCTAGAAGTTTATAATCGTTGGGGGCAGATAGTATATCGCACAGAGGATCCTGCTATCAATTGGGACGGCACTAATCTTGGAGGTTCGCTACTTTCTGAGGGTACATATTATTATACCTGTGTTGTTTTTGAATCAAGAGTTACTGGTATAGTGCAACAACCTGATGTCCTCAAGGGTTTTATACAGATCATAAACTGACAGATGTTTACAGGAATCGTAGAGACTACCGGGACTATTGAGGAGATCACTTCTGATCAATCCAACTACCATTTCAAAGTGATATCCAATATATCCAACGAGCTTAAAGTAGATCAGAGCATTGCCCATGATGGTGTTTGCTTGACCGTGACGGCCTGCAATGAACGTCACCACATGGTAACGGCTATCAAAGAGACCTTAGATAAAACGTCCTTACAACATTGGAAAGAAGGAGAGATCGTCAACCTGGAGCGTTGTATGATAATGAATGGTAGATTAGATGGGCATATCGTACAAGGTCATGTAGATACTACAGGTAAATGTATCGCCATTCAAAATCAAGCAGGCAGTTGGCTATTCACGTTCGCATATTCTCCTGAGCACGACGGTCTTGTCATCTCCAAAGGTTCTATTACGGTTAATGGAACTAGCCTCACCGTTATTAACCCCGAGCAGGGCAGGTTTAGCGTAGCTATCATACCTTACACATATGAGCATACCAAATTCAACCAACTAAAGGTTGGTGACTTAGTTAATCTCGAATTTGATATTCTAGGAAAATATATTTTGAAGAACCTCTCTTTACTAAAGTAGAAAAGGCCTCCATTATTTAAAATGGAAGCCTTCTTATTCATTGTCTACAAGCGACTACTCGAGTCCTTGTAGTTCTTCTTCTACTTCTTCAACGTACTCTTTGGCCGTTACACGCATTCCATTGTACTCCTTAAGTCCCGTTCCTGCTGGTATTTTCTTACCGACAATAACGTTCTCTTTCAAGCCTTCAAGTCTATCTCTCTTGGCATTAATGGCTGCTGTACTCAAGACTTTAGTCGTTTCTTGGAACGACGCTGCTGATATCCAACTGACTGTTCCGAGCGATGACTTAGTGATACCTTGAAGCAATGGCTTAGAAGTAGCAGATACTGCATCTCTAAATTCTACAACCTTAAGGTCGTTGCGCTTCAAATAAGAATTCTCTTCACGTATTTGTCTGATAGTCACTATTTGTCCTGGCTTCAACTTATTAGAATCGCCTGACTCTGTGATTACTTTCTTATCAAAGATCCAGTCGTTTTCTGACAAGAAATCATATTTCTCTACTGGCTCGCCTTCTAAGAATGAAGTATCTCCTGGATCAACTATTTCTACCCTTCTCATCATCTGTCTGACGATGGTCTCGATGTGCTTATCATTGATTCCAATACCCTGGGATCTGTAGACCTCTTGAATACCGTTGACGATATATCTTTGGACTCCATTAGGGCCCATGATACTCAATATATCCTGTGGAGATGTAGCACCATCAGACAAGTGAGAACCAGCTCTCACGAAATCGCCTTCTTGGACAAGTAAGTGTTTAGATAGCTTAACTAAGTACTTTCTCTTCTGTGATGACTTCTCATCCTCGATAAAGATTTCTCTATTTCCTCTCTTCAATTTACCAAATGATACGATTCCATCTATTTCTGCAGTCACTGCAGGGTTAGATGGGTTACGTGCCTCAAACAACTCAGTTACTCTTGGCAAACCACCTGTAATATCTTGAATCTTTCCTAATTGCCTTGGAATCTTGGCTAACCTGCCACCAGCTATCACACTATCACCATTTTCAGCCAATATGTGTGAGCCCACAGGGAGGTTATAACTCTTCATAACATCTCCTTCGGCGTCAAGGATATTGATCGTAGGTACTTTCTTTTTCTTTTTAGACTCAATAACGATTTTTTCGACATTACCAGTCTGATCATCTCTTTCAGCTCTAAAAGAAACACCTTCCTCAATTGATTCATATTGCACGATTCCTGAAAACTCAGATACAATCACGGCATTAAATGGATCCCACTGACAGATAACAGTTCCTTTTTTGATTTTTCTCTTTCCTTTAACAAAAAGGTTAGAACCATAAGGAATATGAACATTGGCAAGAACCTTTTTCGTATCAGGTTCTAATATTCTTAATTCTCCAGATCGAGATAATACTACATCATTAGTACTATCACCGTCTTCGTATTGTATAGTAGATACATTATCAAACTCAAGAATTCCGTCAAATTTAGCAACACTTTCAGATTCTGTTTTGCTCACTGACGCCACACCACCTACGTGAAATGTACGTAGTGTCAACTGTGTCCCTGGTTCTCCAATACTCTGTGCAGCAATAACCCCTACGGCATCTCCTAACTCTGAGATTCTGCCAGTCGCAAGGTTTTTGCCATAGCACTTAGTACAGACCCCTTTCTTAGTTTCACATGTCAAAACGGACCTAATAGTTACTGTCTCGATTCCAGATTGCTCTATCAGCTTAGCCACTTTATCCGTAATATACTCACCAGATCCTAAGATAAGCTCTTCACTTTCTGGATGTACGATGTCGTATAGAGAATATCGTCCTGCTATACGTGGCGCTAAGTTTTCAACTACTTTGTCATTATCGATGAGAGCTTTAGTATCTATACCTCTCAGCGTATCACAATCCTCCTCGAGAATTATTACATCCTGAGATACATCGACTAATCTACGAGTCAAATATCCAGCATCCGCAGTTTTTAGTGCTGTATCAGCAAGACCCTTACGAGCACCGTGAGTAGATATAAAGTATTCTAAAACTGATAATCCATCTACGAAATTTGCCAAAATTGGATTTTCAATAATTGCTCCTCCAGTATCACCAGATTTTCTTGGCTTTGCCATCAATCCTCTTAGTCCACATAGCTGCTTGATCTGCTGCTTACTTCCACGTGCACCACTATCGAGCATCATGAACACTGAGTTGAATCCTCCTTTGTGTTCCGCCAGCTCTTTCATCAGCGTATCTGTGATCTTATTATCAGCAAAGGTCCATTTGTCAATGACCTGATTGTATCTCTCATTAGACGTAATGAGGCCCATATTATAGTTCTCCCATACCTCATCAACTTCATTCTGAGCTTCTACTAGTGTAGTTTCTTTGAGGGTAGGAGTAATAAGATCTCCTAAGTTGAATGACAAACCACCTTTGAATGCCCAGTAAAATCCTAAATCTTTGATTTTATCCAAGAACTCCGCAGCTACTGCAAAATCTGTTCTTTCGATAAGGTCTCCAATTACTTTCTTAAGATTCTTTTTAGTAAGAAGCACATTTACAAATGGAACATTCTCTGGTATATTCTCATTAAAGAGTACTCGTCCTACAGTAGTAGTTACTCTCTCCTCAACTAGATGACCCAGTTCATTCTCAACTAAGGCTTTTACTGTGACACTATCATGGATATCATACTTGCCCTCGTTATAGGCAATCATCACTTCTTCAGAAGAATAAAAATGAGTGATTTTCTCATCTTTTTTCTTTCCTGCCTTAGGCTTTGTAATATAGTACAAGCCTAATACCATATCCTGTGATGGCAGCGTAATAGGTGAACCGTTCTGAGGATTTAGCATGTTATGACATGCTAACATCAGTAACTGCGCTTCCAAGATGGCACCTTGACTCAAAGGCACGTGGACAGCCATCTGATCTCCATCAAAATCCGCATTGAATGCTCCACATACCAGTGGGTGCAATCTTATAGCTTTACCTTCAACCAGCTTAGGTTGGAATGATTGTATAGATAATCTGTGAAGCGTTGGAGCCCTATTGAGCATGATAGGATGACCTTTTAAGATCCCTTCCAATATCTCCCAAATAACAGGATCCTTCCTATCAACTAATTTCTTAGCAGACTTAACAGTCTTAACAATGCCTCTTTCTATTAATTTTCTAATGATAAAAGGCTTAAATAGCTCGGAGGCCATACCTTTCGGTAATCCACACTCATGTAGTTTAAGGTTTGGACCTACGACGATCACTGAACGGCCAGAGTAGTCAACCCGCTTACCTAATAGATTCTGACGGAATCTACCTTGCTTTCCTTTTAATATATCACTGAGAGACTTAAGAGATCGACCGCCTTCTGCCTTTACGGCGTTTGATTTTCTTGAGTTGTCAAATAAAGAATCGACTGCTTCTTGCAGCATTCTTTTTTCATTTCTCAAGATTACTTCTGGAGCTTTTATCTCGAGAAGCCTCTTCAATCTATTATTTCTAATAATGACCCTTCTATAGAGATCATTTAAATCTGAACTGGCAAATCGCCCACCGTCAAGAGGCACTAAAGGTCTTAGCTCAGGCGGGATAACAGGTAGATACTCGATGATGGTCCACTCTGGCTTATTCTCTATACGAGTTTGACCTTCTCTAAAGGCTTCTACTACTCTAAGTCTTTTTAATGCTTCAGACTTACGCTGTTGAGATGTTTCTGTCGCAGCTTGGTGTCTTAGATCATAAGACAACTGATCAAGATCAAGTCTTTCTAGTAGTCCCTTTACACCATCAGCGCCCATCTTAGCAATGAACTTATTAGGATCTGAATCATCAAGCAATTGATTATCTGCAGGCAATGTATCTAAGACTTCGAAATATTCCTCTTCTGTAATTAATGCCTTATGTTCAACCTCGCCTTCTTTTACACCAGTCTGTATGACGACGTATCTCTCGTAATATATAATCGACTCTAACTTCTTTGAAGAAAGTCCAAGAAGGTAGCCTATCTTATTTGGCAAAGATTTAAAAAACCAGATATGTACTACAGGAACAACTAATTTGATGTGTCCCATTCGTTCTCTTCTGACTTTCTTTTCAGTCACCTCTACACCACACCGGTCACAAACGATTCCTTTGTATCGTATCCTTTTATACTTACCGCAGTAGCACTCGTAATCTTTGACAGGTCCAAATATTCTCTCACAAAAGAGTCCATCTCTCTCTGGCTTGTATGATCTATAATTGATCGTTTCAGGCTTAAGTACCTCTCCAAAGGATCTTTCCAATATATCATCAGGAGATGTAAGACTAATAGTTATTGAACTGAAATCCGAGTTAGTTCTATTTAAGTTCTTTTTAAATGGCATGTTACTGGCCTTTTTTTAGATGTCTGTTAAAAAAATTAGTCCAACTTCACGTCAAGGGCTAAGCCTCTCAATTCGTGAATGAGTACATTAAATGATTCTGGGATATTGGGTTCTGGAAGGTTCTCACCTTTTACTATAGCTTCATACGCCTTTGCCCTACCCATAATATCATCCGACTTAATAGTCAGCAATTCTCTGAGAATGTTGGATGCACCAAATGCCTCTAATGCCCAAACTTCCATCTCTCCAAATCTCTGTCCACCAAACTGAGCCTTACCTCCTAATGGTTGCTGAGTAATTAATGAGTAAGGGCCTATAGATCTTGCATGCATCTTATCATCGACCATGTGTGATAGTTTTATCATATAGATAATTCCTACTGTAGCACGTTGATGAAATCTATCTCCAGTCTCTCCGTCAAATAAGTAGGTCTGTCCTAATTCTGGCAATCCGGCTTCTTTGACATAATCATCTATCTCTCCTATCGATGCTCCATCAAATATTGGAGTTGAGAACTTAACTCCTAACTTCTCTCCTGCCCATCCCAGTACAGTTTCGAATATCTGACCAATATTCATCCTCGAAGGAACACCTAAAGGATTAAGAACGATATCTACAGGAGTACCATCATCCAAAAACGGCATATCTTCCTCTCTTACGATACGGGCAACGATACCTTTGTTTCCATGACGTCCAGCGAGCTTATCACCCACTTTTAGCTTTCTCTTCTTAGCCATGTATACCTTGGCCAGTTTCAATACTCCAGCAGGTAATTCATCTCCTATGCTGATATTAAACTTTTCTCTTTTATAGCGACCTATCTCGTTATTCACCTTGATGCTATAGTTATGCAACAGGGAGGCGATCAACTTGTTAGAATGATCATCTGATGTCCAATTAGAATAATCTACTTGAGAAAAATCAAGATCCTTTAAGATTTTATTAGAGAACTTTGTCCCTTTAGGAACCAACTGCTCATTATAAATATTCCGGACGCCATTAGACTTTCTATTTTTCAATAAGGTCATCAACTTATCAACGAGGATGGTCTTTAGCTCATTGAGCGCAACCATATGTCTATCCTCAAGTTTAGAAAGGAGTTCTTTCTCTTGAACCTTTTGATACTTATCTTTCTTAGCTCGAGCGAAAAGTCTTTTATCTATAATCACTCCCTTAGTGGATGGCTTGGCTTTTAACGAAGCATCTTTGACATCTCCAGCTTTATCACCAAATATCGCTCTCAGGAGTTTTTCTTCTGGTGTAGGATCAGATTCTCCTTTTGGAGTAATCTTGCCAATGAGTATATCTCCTTCTTTAACCCAAGCTCCAGTGCGGATGATACCATTTTCATCCAAGTCTTTAGTTCCTTCTTCACTGACATTTGGAATGTCATTTGTAAGCTCTTCTTCTCCTAACTTGGTATCTCTAACATCAAGCTCAAAACTCTCGATATGAATAGAAGTAAATACATCTTCCTTCACCACTCTTTCTGACAAAACAATCGCATCCTCAAAGTTGTATCCCTTCCATGGCATGAATGCTACCTTTAAGTTTTGACCTAAGGCCAGCTCTCCTTTCTCGGTTGCATATCCATCACATAATAGACTCCCTCGGGTTACTCTATCCCCTTTACGCACTAATGGCTTCAGATTGATAGAAGTACCTTGATTAGTTCGTCTAAACTTGGTTAGTTTATATTTTTTGATGTTGTTATCAAAAGAAATTAATTCTTCTTCCTCTGTACGATCATATTTAATGACGATCTCATTGGCATCAACGTACTCCACGATACCATCACCTTCTGCGTTGATCAACATACGACTATCCTGCGCTACCTTAGCCTCGATACCCGTTCCAACTATAGGACTACTCGGTTTAACCAGCGGTACAGCCTGTCGTTGCATGTTTGAGCCCATCAGGGCACGGTTAGCATCATCATTCTCTAAGAATGGAATTAGTGATGCAGAAACTCCAACAATTTGATTTGGAGCTACATCCATGTACTCGACCTCTGATGGCTCAAGCACAGGGAAATCACCATGTTCTCTACTTTTAATTCTCTCTGACTGAAACGCTCCAGTCTCATTAAGTGGCGAATTTGCCTGGGCAATTTTCTTAAAATCTTCGCCTTCTGCAGAGAGATACTGTACCTCCCCTTCGAGATCAACTTTACCCTCCAACACAGGCCTATATGGGGTCTCTAAGAATCCCATCTTGTTAACCTTAGCATGAACACAAAGGGTAGATATAAGTCCAATGTTAGGACCTTCTGGAGTCTCAATCGTACATAATCTTCCATAGTGGCTATAGTGCACATCTCTTACCTCAAATCCCGCTCTCTCTCTACTCAAGCCTCCTGGGCCTAATGCTGATATCCTTCTCTTATGAGTGATCTCTGATAGTGGATTTGTTTGGTCTAAAAACTGTGACAGCTGTGATGTACCAAAGAAGGAATTGATTACTGATGAAAGTGTCCGTGCATTGATCAAATCAATAGGAGTAAACACTTCATTATCTCTAACATTCATTCTCTCACGGATGGTTCTTGCCATCCTAGCAAGTCCAACACCAAATTGTCCATATAATTGTTCCCCTACTGTTCTTACTCTTCTATTACTTAAGTGATCTATATCATCAAGCTCTG
>CAZJHC010000023.1:0-20290 GCA_964545645.1 uncultured Saprospiraceae bacterium | reverse complement strand
ATTTTCACTCCAGTCTCCTATTTTTGCAATATTGGTCGTGCCTGTTTGTACTATAGCTTCTTGCCATTTATCGTCTTGAATCATCCCTTCGCCATCAATAGGGTGCTCAGTGTGTCTCCCTAAGTGACTCGACCCTCCATACTCTGTATGAATAAAATGCTTGTACTGAGGTTTATAAGTATCAATTGCTTTTTGGTAGGTTTTATAGCTACCTGAATACCAGCCCGACCAAATTGACGGAGAAAAAACATCGACGATATCGGAACCATCATAATATTTTCTGATCGCAGTTTTTCGGTGAGGATCTAACTCATGAGCTAAGTCATTAAGCTCTTCGAGATAGGCATTCATCGAGGATATATCATCCCCTCCTTCAAAATCAGGAAGCCAATAAATTTCATTGCCGAGGGACCAAATAATGATACTTGGGTGATTATAATTTTGACTTATAATTTCAGAAAGCATGTTTTTTGTAATGTCTTTCCATTGAGCGCCTCCTATTCCTCCACGACACCAAGGAAGCTCATCCCATATCAGAATACCTAGTTCATCACATGCCTTATATACTTCTGGATCTTGGGGATAGTGAGCAAGACGCAAAAAGTTGGCACCCATCTCTTTGATCAAAGCGATATCCGCACGATGCATCTCATTGGTCATGGCAGCGCCCACTCCGGCATGTTCTTCATGTCTATGAGTACCTCTTAACAATAATCGCTGACCATTGAGATAAAATGCGCCGTAATCTTTGAATTCAAACCACCGAAAACCGTGTTTCTCTATATATCTATCGATTACAATATCGTCTTGCTTGAGCAGGATGTCGATTTGATATAAGGCGGGGTTATCAATATCCCATAAAACCGGTTGCTGTATATCAGAAAGTACAATCTCAACATGTTCATCAGAGATTACGTACTCCATTGATTTTATAAGTTCTCCAGTTGGGCTTCTTAATTCAACTTGGGCTTGTAAGTCAACGAGGTCAGAATAATTATTAATGGAAAAAGAAGCATGCAACTCTGTTTCTTCATGACTAACTTTTGGAGAGGTCAGTCTTAAATCATCAATGCTGACAGTAGGCTTAGTTACTAGCCAAACATCTCGGGTTATCCCCCCGTAAATGACAAAATCGCTTTTTTGACTCGGGATAATATCTGGATTGTAAGAATTATCAACACGTACCATTATGTCATTTGCCCCGGAGACAAGATATTGAGAGATATCTATATTGAATCCAATATATCCACCTATATGGGTACCAGCCCTGTGGCCATTGACATAGACATCGGTTGTAATATTGGCCCCCTCAAAATATAGTAGGTAGCTCAATCCTGATTCGATAACATCAATTGATAATTCCTTCTTATACCAACTTACACTGCGGCGATAGCCGGGGATATTATCAGTGGCATCCTCATTATTCCAAGTGTGAGGTATATTGATATTTTGCCAAGCTCCAGTCTTTACTACTTCTGTCAACTCAAGATTAGCATCATCGGAGTATAACCAATCTTCATTCAAATTGATTTTAGTCCTTTGCGTTAATCCCGCCATTTGAATGATGCAAATAGACATCATAGCGAGAAAAAATAGACGTATATGTTTGCGATTCGGAGTATTCATCAATTCTTGGCTGAATTTTCTAAACGAGCAATCGCTTCTATGAAATAATAGTCACCATATGAGATCGGCTCATCTATCTCGTCATTTGCTGGATAGTTGCCAGTGCAATGATTTAGGACAAATGGTATCTTAGAATCATTAGCAAGGAAGTATTCAGGAGTGTGCAAGGTGGCAATTATGGTACTTGCATATTCTTTATAAGATGCTTTGTTACTGTGTTCTGCCAACTCAACAAGTGCTGAGGCCACGATGGTTGAAGCAGATACATCACGTGGAGCATCAGGTATCGCAGGATCTCTAAAATCCCAATAGGCTATTCTATCTTTTCTGATTTTTGATTCTTCGATAAAAAAGTCTGCACTTGCTTGTGCACGTCTGAGATACTCAGGATCATTAGTATATCTGTAACACATAGTAAAACCATAGATGCCCCAAGCCTGGCCTCTAGCCCAAGAAGATGCATCATTAATTCCTTGGTGGGTTATTTTTTCTTTTACTCCTCCTGTAATCGTATCAAATACTACAACATGGACACTGCTTTCATCTGGACGATAATGATGTTGGAGGGTGGTATTGGCATGTGCAACTGCTATATTATAATAAGTACTATCTCCACTTATATTAGTCGCCTCAAACAGCAACTCCAAATTCATCATATTGTCAATAATTACTGGAAACTCCCACTTGTCCTTATTAAAATCCCAGCTCCTGATACATCCCACATTATCATTGAACCTTGTGATTAAGGTCTCAGCACTTTTTAAGATAATACGTTTATAAGATTCGTCCTTGGTCAGCTCAAAACCATTGCCAAAACTACAGTAGATCTTAAAGCCCATATCATGAGTCCGATCATTCCACTTTTCTTTTTCGATGTACTGAGTCCATTGCTCAGCCCGTATTCGATAGGCCTCATCGCCAGTCATGCCGTACATCAACCATAGAGTACCAGGAAAAAATCCACTTGTCCAATCGGATGAAGGAACCTTCTTAATAGCTTCTCTTTCGATATTATAGCTCCGAGGAAATGACATGGAATCAACCTCATAATCGAGCAACTGCGCCATCCTCGTATGCAGATCGTTAGTCAATCCAGCTACTCGTGGAGATTCATCTTGGATAGATGAATTATCACAGGATACAAATGAAAAAATTCCTATGATCGCTATGATCATGTAGGATTTGAAAAAAGTTGGCTCAGTGGTACGATTCATAAATTCTCGTGTCAAGAATTTTTTAATTAATTAATTGAGATACTCCTGATAATACAATCGAAATATCTACCCAGCCTAAATTTATTTTGAGTCGTGCTTCTAATAATCCAAAACAAGGGGTAAAATCATCCTATAGGCCTTGCAAGGTGTCGTATAGGTTGCTGTTTATACGGTTATTGATAAAAATTCTCTGAGAATTTTTCTTTATATCCTCGAGGGCTAATGCCGTACTTCTTAACAAAGCACTTACTGAAATATTTCGGATTTCGGAATCCAACTTCATAGCAGATTTCTGAAACATTGAGCTTGCCTTGTTCTAAGAGTTGAATTGCTCTTTTCATTCGCATTTCTTGGATGAACTCATTAGGAGTGAAATCTGTCCAAGCTTTCACTTTAGTAAATAACAGGGTTCTACTTACCCCAAGCTGATGACAAAATGTGGCGATGTCAAATTGATAATTGCTAATATTATCTTCAACGATTGTGATAGCTTTTTTAAGCAACTCTTCATCTACAGAGTTTATAGCAACCTTGTTAGGAGTGAAACTATGTGATTCTGCAAATTTGGTCCTCAATCGCTTTGATGATTCCAGTAGATTCCGAATTCTCAATTGGAACTCTACTATGTCAAATGGTTTGCTTATGTAATCATCCGCCCCGCTTTCTAATCCTTCAAACTTATAAAGCAATGAGGTTCTTGATGTGAGCAATACTACAGGGATATGACTGGTGGCCATATTGGCCTTGATCTTAGCACATAATTCAGTACCTACCATTATAGGCATCATAACATCTGAAATTATCAAATCAGGCAAATATTTTAAAGCCTTTTTCATCGCTTCTTGACCATCAGCAGCTTGGAGAATATTATAATCCCCTTGGAGTAGTTCTTTGATAAAATTCCTTAGAGGTCCATTATCTTCTACTATGAGTACGGTTGACTTCTCTTGATGTATAAACTGTTCGTTTAGTTCAATGGGTCTATCCATTTTAACCCTTGCAATCTGCGACGTATATAGATCCAAGTCATCGCTAAATTTAAAATCTTCAACTATTTGTTCTTTGCTAAGATGAGATTTACCTAACTGCAGTTGTACTCTAAAAATGCTCCCGACATCACCATTATTTTGAACACTTAGCTTGCCTTGATGGAGATCAATTAAGTGTTTGGCAATAGACAAGCCAATTCCTGTTCCAGCATTTTGCACGAGATTAGGACGTTTATGTTCAGGTATCTCAAAGAATCTTTCAAAGATTTTATCTCTGAACTGTGGCTGGACTCCTTTACCTGTATCTGAGACATCTATAATAGCCCTCTGTTCTTCTTTACGTATAACAACTTTAATCTCACCTCCTTCGTCAGTATACTTAAAAGCATTGGAGATAAGATTAAAAAGTACTTGCTCTATTTTGGGACGATCGTAAAATACGTTTATGCATTCTTCATTTTTATGAAAAGAATATTTGTAATTATGAAGCTTAGCATACTCCGTAAATGATAAAAACACTTCTTCGGTAAATTTTACAATGTTGCCTTCCGAAGCCTTTAACTGAAGTGTTTTATGTTCTAATTTTCTAAAGTCCATCAATCTATTGATTAATAGCAAAAGGTGTTTGGCATTGCTTTCTATTACGAGGAGCTGCTTATATACTAGACTTGACCCTTTATAGTCTCTCAAGATCTGTTGTAATGGGCCGGTAATTAGTGTTAGCGGAGTTTTGAATTCATGAGAAATATTTGTGAAGAATCTCAGTTTGGCATCATTAATTTCATTATTTCTTTCATTTGACAAGTGTTCTAATTGGAGCTTATGTTCGAGAGCGGTTTTAGCATTAATGGCCCGATAGACCGCATAGAGTCCTCCAGCGATGAGAAGAGCGTATATCAAGTATGCCAAGTTACTCTTCCAAAATGGTGGCAATACACTAATATTAAGAGCAGTCGTTTCTTCATTCCACAAACCGTCATTATTAGCTCCCTTCACTTCGAATATATACTCTCCCGCCTTTTGAATCGTAAATGAAGCCCGAGATTGTTCGGTTAGTGTCCAGTTATCATCCAAGCCTACTACCCTATACTGATAACGGTTACTCTTGGGGTTTATATAATTCGGTATTGCGTAATCAATGGAAAAATTTGACTGATCATATGGCAGATTAATGGTCTCGGTATATGGCAAACTTTTTGACAAAATCCCGTTGCCATTATTAGGTGATATTATTTGATTTTTAATTCTTAGATCAGTAAGTATCACCTTAGGTGTGAACTGGTTTTGAGTAATCATCTTAGAATCAAAAAATGATACGCCCCCATTGCCTCCAAAATAGAATTTGGATCCATTTACCTTTAATGATGCTCCACTAGCAAATTCATTGTTTACTAACCCGTCTTTCTGGGTATATATCTTAAAAGATTGATCCTTTTTAACAAATCTAATGAGTCCTTGATTGGTACCCAACCAGAGAATATCGTCTTCATCTTCTTCTATTGAATAAATAGAAGTAATAGATTGGTTAGCTTCTAAAGCTACTTGCTCGAACTTATTGCCATCAAATCTAAATAGGCCCTTCGCTCTTAAACCTACCCAAATAGTTCCAGATAAATCCTGATATATACTCAAGATATCATCTCCCGAATCAACACTTCTTTGATAAAAATAGTTGACTATGTTTTCGTTTTTGAATGAGCCATCCATAAATGGCAAAAAATTTAATCCGCTCTGGGTACCTATCCAGATATTATTAAATTGATCCTTTAGCAAGCACCTAATGTGGTTACTCGAAAGGCCTCTTTCATCTGATGAGTTTTTATAAAATTGTTTGAACGTTTTTTGATTTATATCATAATTGAACAACCCTTTTCCGAAGGATCCTATCCATAGACTATTCTTGTCAACTGCTTTGATAGCATATACTCCAGAACTACCGAGTTGGTCCTTCAATTCTTGCGACACTCGATCTTTATAAAATTTTTTATCTTCTAGATGAAAGTATGTAAGCCCCTTGTCAAAAGTGCCGATCCAAAGAGAATTACCTTCTGAATATATTGATTTGATGTTGTCAGAAAGCAAATGAGGATAAAGGTTAAGATTTAAATATTCTGTATCGTCCGAATCATTATGAAATATAGTAACCCCTCCACCCTCAGTGCCCAAATATATATTCCTACGATCATCTGCGACTATTGAACTTACTACCTTATTACCAAGTCTATTTTTTACGGATTGATCAGTGTAGTTAATAAAATTAGTATTGGAAGGATCCCATATATCAATACCTCCGTAGTAGGACCCCACCCATATCGAGCCCTTTAGGTCTTTAAAAATTGACTTTATGTAATTATTGCTAATACTGCCTGATTTGTAGGTATGATTTCTAAGCTTTATAGTATTTCCATCATTTTCATGAATTGTAATACCATCAGAAGTGCCTAACCATATGTTACCTGGCTCACCTATACATATCGCTCTGATGTCCTGATCTCCACCAGTATTACTATTGTCCAAGAATCGTTCTGATAACAAATCAAACTTAAGCGCACCTATATTTTTAGTCCCTATACAAAGAGTATTTTGTTCACATGCAGTCACTGCCTGAATAAAGGGAACTTCAATACCCTCCCCTACATTGAATCGCTCAAAACTCACTCCACCCTCATCATCTACAATAGCCTTACAAAGGCCTCGAGAAGTGCCTATCCAAATAGCACCGTTACTGCTTTGCTCAATGCTCAATATATAATTAGACGGTAGCGAAGAGAGGTTATCGCTTTCATGAAAAAAACTAATAAATCGTCCTGAAGCCTTATTAAATATTGACAGACCATTATAGGTCCCGATCCAGATATCACCATTGTCTAACTCTTTTAATGACCAAATGGCATTATTACAAATCGAGTTAGAATCTTCAACATATAAGAATCTCTTGAATTGATCTTGTATAGGATCATATCTATTGAGACCATTGTAAGTACCAACCCACATATACCCATCCCTGTCCCCTGTGATGGATAGGATATCACTATTGCTAACAGAGTTTAAGTCTTCAACATCATTTCTATATGCCTTGAAATTGTTTCCGTCATACACATTAAGGCCATCTCTTGTCCCAAACCACATCCGGCCTAACTGATCTTGATGTATCGCTATTACTGAAGATTGAGAAAGGCCATCTGATGTACCTAAATGATTAAATTGATAGGTTTCATTTTGTGCATATACCTCAACTCCAATTATTAAAACAAAGAAATATATCAGTTGAGTTAATCGCATTATCATGGACTGTAGAATATCAATATTAATCTAATTTTTATAGATTTCTTTAGGCTTTAATGTTAATCGTTCTTGGAGTTGATAGTCATATAAAGAAGGTACTTTGTTAATCTTTGCATTTATATTTTCTAAATAGGCATCAGGGCCATACTCCACTTTTATATCATGATTGGAGTGAATACCTATCAAGTTAGCATATGGCCCATCAGACATTCCATATAATAACTTTTGGTTTGGGCTATCAAGGCCATTCTTATAGATGACTTCAATATTCCAAAAAGTATTATACGCTCCATGAGATGGCTTCCAATAACCCGCTCCACCACCGGCGAACAATGGATATTGTGTCTCATCCTTGGAATCTATATATACGATTATCTGATCAAAGAGATTTTGATGATTAGCACCAGAATGTTGATCTAAAATCGGCTTCACATGAACTTGGCAGTTCTTATACACATTCTTAGTTGAAAAGGTATTAAAACTAAGCGGGTGCTCTGCAAGATTAAAAACTTTGAGATTCTCCACCAAGACATTATGGACACCAGCCATAGCAACAGTATAATGTGCTTTGTTTTGACCTTGAGTTACAATATCCTTGATTGTGACATTAGCAATTTCTTCAGTTAGAATACCACTATCTGCATTGTGAATGACCACATCCTGGACCCAACTATCAAAAAGCCTTGTGAGGTAAATGGCATTATTGCCAGGTTCTACATGATGTGCTACATAAGGAGCGTCAGGAAAAGTGATTTTGAAATTTTGAATGCCTACTTCTTTGAGATGTTTCCATTCTACTATCCTCGCATTATAATCAGGATCAATAGTAATTGTAAGAGGGGTTTTTACATGAATTTCGTTTCCTACTATGTCAACAATTTCTAATTCTTGCCTCACAATAGGTAGCTGCGGAAAATTCCAATGATGAGATCCAATGTTCACATCACTTGACTTATATAAGTCAACTATGATTTTTGATTTGGAAGAGCCTTCATGATTAAACAGCTGCAGTTGTACCACATCGCCTACCTTAAGATCTATTACCTCAGACGCCGTTAAGACATCGGTTCCTCGCTCACCAGTTAGTATGTGTGCTTTTACTTTTGGTGGAACATCATATTTGCTGAGATACGACTTTACACGCTCTCCAGGGACGTGAGTCCATATTACTCCTCCTGCCCAAGCATATTGCGAAAATGGAAGATCAATATTGTTTTGAGGTTCCACTTGCCTCTTGTCAAACTTCTTGAGATATTCTCTCAACTCTTTAAGGATTTCTGTATCAGGCATATACATCATCGGCCTCGGACAATAGATCTCAGTACCTAATGCTCCTGAGCCAGATCCTTTTATGATTAAATCTCCTCTTTCGATGAATAGGATATCGCTTAAAATAATCCTTCCAGGAGGTAGCTGAAGCGTTACCTTACCCTCTATAGAATTTATCAAATTCATAACCTGAATCAAAGAATCGGAATCATCAATGCCATCATCTGGTATTACACCATAGTCTTGCGCATATATGACTTGACCCGAGTCTTTTGGGATGTCATACTCGCCACATTTATATCCGGCATAACTAAAATCTGGCAAGTAAAATGAACCCTCCATCGAGTTCAACTGAAGGGCACGAGGAAGACTCTGTGCAGGCAGGTTATTGAGCTGCAATGCTATCAAACATGCGCTAATAACCATAAAGTAAATGGGTCCATATGCATTTTTTGGATGCAATAGATGTCTCATAAATAGAGGATGTTTAGATGATTATTAGAAAGATAGACACTCTTACCTACAAAGCTTTAATAAAAATGTCCAAGTCATCCATTTGGACTTTAGGCTACCTTTTTCTGTATTTTTAATGGAGACCATCTTAGCCTAATACATAACTATTACTCATACTTTGGGATCATGCGGAGGTGACATTGAATAATATGTCCGTTAATCTATTGTGATGGAAAATAAAACGATTGTAATAACTGGAGGTGGTGGTATACTATGTAGTGAGTTAGCTCATGCTTTTGCAAAAGAAGGTCATAAGATAGCTATACTCGACCTTAATATAGATAAGGCAGACCTAGTACGTGACAGCATAAATGACCGAGGTGGAAAGGCTATAAGTGTCGAGGTAGATGTTTTAGACAAGCAATCTATACAAGTGGCCAAACAAAAGGTAAACAATGAATTAGGACCATGTGATATCCTAATTAATGGTGCCGGTGGAAATCATCCTTCGGGTACCACAACGAATTCTTTTTTCCATGAATCTGATCTCTTGTCAAAAAATGAAAATTTTAAGTCATTTTTTGACCTAGATCCAGCTGGGATACAATTCACATTTAATCTCAATTTTATAGGTACATTTTTGCCAGCTCAGATATTTGTTCAAGATATGATTGGGAGGTTAGACTGCAATATTTTAAACATATCATCTATGAGCGCCTATACACCATTGACTAAGATCCCAGCATATAGTGCTGCTAAGGCTGCTGTTTCTAATCTGACTCAGTGGATGTCTGTTCATTTTGCTAAAGCTAATATCCGTGTTAATGCCATAGCTCCAGGTTTTTTTTTAACGGAACAGAACAAAAGTTTATTGACAACTAATGATGGAGCTCTTACTGATAGGGGTAACTCGATAATTGGTCAAACACCTATGGAACGATTCGGTCAACCAGAGGATATAGCTGGGGCGAGTCTATGGTTATGTGGCAAACAAGCTTCGTTTGTAACAGGTGTCGTTATCCCGATTGATGGTGGATTTAATGCTTATAGTGGTGTATAATATTAATAAGTAACATTTTGAAAAAAAAATATCACGGATTAGAACAAACATGGAGATGGTTCGGACCTAGCGACCCAGTTTCTCTGTCAGATATCAAACAAGCTGGTGCCACAGGAGTAGTTACCGCTTTACACCACATCCCTAATGGTCAAGTCTGGCCTATAGAAGCAATAACCAAGAGAAAAACTCAAATTGAACAAAGTGGATTAAGCTGGTCAGTGGTCGAAAGTGTCCCTATTCATGAATCAATCAAAACACAAAGTGGAGATTTCTTAACATATATCGATAACTATAAAGAGACTATTAAGAATCTTGGAGCTTGTGGCATTGATATAATATGCTACAATTTCATGCCGGTATTAGATTGGACAAGGACCAATCTTGAATATCTCTTGGAGGATGGCTCATTTGCATTGCGCTATGATAAAATTTCATTCGCAGCGTTTGAGCTATTTATTTTGAAGAGACCGGGCTCAGAAGGCTCATATTCTGCCTCAGAATATCATGCTGCCTTAGATTATCATAATTCTCTTAGCGCAAAGGAAAGAGAAAGTCTCAGCAACAATATAATAGCAGGATTACCTGGCGCAGAAGAAGGTTATACTGTTGAGGAATTCAACGCTATACTTTCGACTTATGATGGGATAGGTACAGCTGAATTAAAGAGCAATTTATTTGATTTTTTAAAACACATTATTCCGACGGCTCAAGAGTCTAATGTATACATGTGTATTCATCCTGATGATCCTCCATTTTCAATATTAGGCCTTCCGAGGGTAGTAAGTACAGAAGAGGACATTATTGATATATATAATGCCGTTGAGTCCATTCACAATGGTCTAACTTTTTGTTCTGGATCATTAGGAGTTAGAGAAGATAATGATCTATCTGGCATTATTGATAGACTTGGCGAACGGATACATTTTATTCATTTGCGTAGTACCTTAAGAGATGCACAGGGCAATTTTTATGAGGCAGATCATCTGGATGGTGATGTAGATATGTATGAAGTAGTCTTAAGTCTCATTTTAGAACATCAAAATAGACTAAAGAATGGAAGTAAAAATACACGTATGCCTATGCGACCTGATCATGGCCATAAGATGTTGTCAGACATCCATACTAAGAGCAATCCAGGATATTCAGCCATCGGTCGTTTAAGAGGTCTTGCAGAGTTAAGGGGGCTTGAATACGGAATAAGAAAATCGATTTTAAAGCAATAGCTACATAAAAAATAAAAAACATCTAACGCATGTCAATTACTTATGAATCAAGATATGCTTCAAGTCCTGAGGCAGTAAAAAAATATAATACAACGGAGCTTCGTAAGGAATTCCTTATTGATGATCTGATGCAAGTAGGAAAGATAAAAATGACCTACTCACATTACGATCGATATATGGCTGGAGGAGCTGTACCCACCGAACCGCTTTACTTAGAATCCATTGATCCTCTTAAATCAAAACATTTTTTAGATCGACGAGAGATGGGGATAATAAATGTAGGTGGCACAGGTCATGTGAATGTTGATGGAGTCAGCTACCTGTTAGCACATAAGGATGCCCTATATATTGGTATGGGGGCCAAAGAAGTCATCTTTACGTCAGATAATGGTGATACGCCAGCTAAATTCTATTTCAACTCAGCACCTGCACACCAGAGTTATCAAACTAAGAAGGTAAGCTTGGATCAGGCAAATAAGTTAGAATTGGGATCATTCGAAACTGCAAATCACCGTACTGTAAGTCAAATGATAATTGGTGGCGTAGTCACTACTTGTCAGTTGCAAATGGGAATGACAGAGTTGAAAGCTGGAAGTGTCTGGAATACGATGCCAGCACATGTCCACGACCGGCGTATGGAAATCTACTTTTATCTAGATGTCCCTGAAGGCAATTCGGTCTGTCACTTTATGGGTCAACCGCAAGAGACGAGACATATATGGATGCAAAATCACGAAGCGGTAATTTCCCCACCATGGTCAATCCATTCGGGAGCAGGTACATCCAGCTATACATTTATCTGGGGTATGGCAGGAGAGAATCTCGATTATGGAGATATGGATAAAGTAGCAATCCCTGAATTAAGATAAAACCTTACTATGGATTTATTCAATCTTGAAGGAAAAATAGCCTTAGTAACAGGCGGCACTCATGGCTTGGGAATGGCCATGGCCAGAGGACTTGGAGAGGCTGGGGCGACGATCATAGTCAATGGCAACTCGTCGAGCGAAAAAATTAAAAAAGCAGTTGCTTATTATCAGGATCATGGTATAAAAGCCTATGGTTACAAGTTTGACGTATCAATAGAATCTGCAGTCAAAGAGGCAATTGTAACAATCGAAAAAGAAGTCGGCGAGATTGACATATTAGTAAATAATGCGGCAATCATTAAACGTGTTGCTCTTGCAGATATGGAGGTATCGGACTTTAAAGAAATCATAGATATAGACTTGATAGCTCCTTTTATTGTATCCAAGCATGTCGTAAAAAATATGATTAAAAGGAAAAGTGGTAAGATTATCAATATCTGCTCCATGATGACAGAGTTAGGGAGAAATACTGTAGGTGCCTATGCTTCTGCTAAAGGCGGACTCAAAATGTTAACTCGCAATATGGCTACCGAATGGGCTAAGCATAATATTCAGATCAATGGTATAGGCCCTGGATATTTTGCAACAACTCAAACAGCACCTATACGACAGGATGGACATCCGTTTAACGAATTCATTATAAACCGCACCCCCGCTGCACGATGGGGTGACCCTAGTGACTTGGCTGGTGCAGCAATTTTCTTAGCATCCAAAGCGAGTGATTTTGTCAATGGTCATATTCTCTATGTGGATGGTGGCATCCTCGCAACTATTGGAAAACCGAGTAATGAACGTTAGTAAATAGTATTATGCAAATCACTAAATATTTCGTTTTTATCCTTACCCTCTGGCTGTGCTTCTCGTGTAATACTGATAGGGCCGTATTGAAGAAAATAGAGATCAGCAATCCCTTACCATTTGATCGAGATACTGAGATTGTTGCTATAGACTTGCAGGATATCACTGATCGACAAAATCTACAGTTTGGTATAGCACTCAAAGGTGATGATGCAACCTTGTTATCACAAATAATAGATCTGAACGGTGATAACCTCCCTGATCAACTATTGTTTCAACCTGCTATAGCGGGTAATTCAAGTGTCATGTTTGAATTAATAAAAACCGATATTGATTATGATCTGGATGAGGGTGATCCCACATGCTATTCGAGATTTGTGCCCGAACGCACTGATGACTACGCTTGGGAAAATGATAAAGTGGCATTTCGCACATTTGGCCCCGAAGCACAGAGGATGAAGGAAGCTGGTATACAGGGCGGCACCTTGACCAGCGGAATAGATGCTTGGCTTAAACGAGTCAATTATCCCATCATCAATAAGTGGTATGAAAAAGAAACTTCTGGAGCAGGAAGCTATCATGAAGATACTGGAGAAGGGCTAGACAATTTCCATGTCGGTATAAGTAGAGGTATCGGAGGAAGTGCTGTAAAACATGAGGGCAAGTATAGCACATCAAAAAATTTCGTTAGCTGGAAAACACATTATGTAGGTCCGCTTAGAACCAGTTTTACGCTTACTTATGACACATGGGACGTTGGAGAAAAATCAATTCGAGAATCAAAAACAATCACCTTAGACAAAGGCTCCTACCTGTCCCATTTCAGATGTATCGTAGAAGGAACAGATATCATGTCTATAGGATTGACCCTACATGAGAACGACGGCATAACGGACGTCAATAAAGATCAAGGGTGGACTACTTACTGGCAGCCTCACGGAGATTCCGAATTGGGCACGGCAGTCATTGTAAGTGATAATGCAATGATCGATTATGACAAATATGTGTCCTCTGAAAAAGATCAAAGCAATCTCTACTCCCTTGTGAAAGTAGAAAATAACCAAGTCTCTTATTTCGCTGGTTTTGGATGGAAGAAAGGTGGACAATTTTCTAATCAAGAGGATTGGAATAATTATATAAAGCGGTTTGCTCTCCAACTGGAGGAGCCCTTAAGAATCCAATATCATTAAACATGAAAGCTGCTCGTATTCTTATTTTATTGCTAATCATAACAACATACAATAGTTGCCATCAGCTCAATGATATAAAGGTATTAAGATTAGGTCATGGCCTTGATGTTAATCACTCCGTACATAAAGCCATGGTGGTCATGGCAGAAGAGTTAGAAAAACTGTCCGCTGGACAGATGATAATCAAAATATACCCTAATCAGCAATTGGGTACTGAGCGCCAATGTCTCGAACTGCTACAAATCGGAAGTCTGGATATGACAAAAGTATCAGTCGGTGTACTCGAAAATTTTGCTCCTAAGATGAAGGTATTAGGGCTGCCTTACATGTTCAGAGACAGAGCTCATGCCTTCAGCGTATTGGATGGACCTATAGGCCAACAATTACTAAATGAAGGTGACAAGTATTGGTTAAAGGGCTTGGGCTATTATGACGCTGGCAGCAGAAGCTTTTATACAAAAGAAAAACCTATTAACAACCCTGATGATCTTAAGGGATTGAAAATCAGGGTGATGGAAAGTGTCACAGCTATGGATATGGTACGTGGGTTAGGGGGCTCCCCTACTCCCATTTCCTGGGGAGAACTGTATACGGCATTGCAACAAGGAGTAGTAGATGGAGCAGAAAACAATCCACCCAGTTTCTATTTATCACGTCATTATGAGGTATGTAAATACTACTCTTTAGATGAGCATACCGTACTCCCAGACGTATTACTAGCAAGTACCCACCTATGGGATAAACTTAACGAACAAGAACAAAAATGGCTGAAGGAGGCTGTAACACAATCGATAAAAAATCAACGTGACCTATGGATGATATCAGAAAAAGAAGCCCTCGATGCCATCACTAAAGCGGGAGTTCAAATTATCAAACCCGATAAAAACTTGTTTGCCGAGAAAATCAAAACAACCCTTGAAAAATATAAGAATGATGAGGCTATGTCAGCATTGATTCAGTCTATTAAGAATACTCAATAACAATTTACATCTCATAATATCTCATACAGATGTCCCATATTCGAAACAAAATAGATCTTATCTTATCCAGGATACTTGTGGTACTCATGGTACTGATGGTATTCAATGTATTGTGGCAAGTAGCTAGTCGATTTATCTTAGGGTCTCCTAGTTCATTTACGGATGAATTGGCTAGATACCTAATGATCTGGATAGGTATCTTAGGTGCTGCATTTGTATCAGGAAGAAATCAACATGTATCAATTGATGTTTTTGTAAATAAATTGAGTGAATCTAATCACAAGAAAGTCAACCTCCTTGTCAATATTCTGAACATCGTTTTTTGTACCTCTACATTAATCATAGGAGGCGGACGATTGGTATACATCACCAATGTATTGGGCCAGCACTCTCCAGCGCTACAAGTGCCGCTATCCTTAGTCTATAGTATAATCCCTATAAGTGGTTTGCTCATAGTAATTTATAAAGTCATGGATCTTATAAAAGACTACAAATGGAATTAATAGCAATTCTCGTACTTGTCCTTGGTTTTATCAGCTTACTAATCATAGGAATGCCCGTAGCTTGGAGCATTGCGACGTCATCGTTGCTTACGCTACTGGTAAGTCTACCAAGTATGCCAGCATTAACAACAGTGGCGCAAAGAATAGGAACAGGCTTAGATAGTTTTGCGTTACTTGCCATACCATTGTTTATCCTCTCAGGTGAATTAATGAATAAAGGCGGTATCGCTGACCGGCTGATAGCTTTTGCAAAAACCCTGGTGGGTTCATTGCCTGGAGGCTTGGCATTAATTAATATTATATCGGCCATGCTTATGGGAGCTGTAGCAGGCAGTGCTATGGCTGCTGCATCCGCTATGGGAAGCATCCTTGGGCCAGAGATGGAAAAAGAAGGATACTCTAAAGAATTTGGCGCTGCTGTAAACATTACTGCTTCTACCACGGGTTTGGTTATCCCGCCAAGCAACGTGCTGATCGTCTATTCCTTGGCAAGTGGTGGTGTTTCGATTGCTGCCCTGTTTTTAGCCGGTTATATACCTGGGCTATTAACAGGTTTTTTCTTAATGATCGTAGCTGCCTATTGGGCCAAGAAAAACGGATATAAGGTAGGTCAGCGTAGTTCCTTCTCACAGATCATTAAAAGTTTTATCAATGCTCTGCTTAGTTTATTTCTTTTGGTAGTTGTAATTGGAGGAATTGTAACAGGCGTCTTTACCGCCACTGAAGCTTCTGCTATAGCCGTACTATATAGCCTGTTATTGGGCTTCTATTATAAAGAGATATCCTTCGATAAGTTACCTGATATTCTACTATCTGCTTGTATCACTACATCAATAGTAATGCTCTTGATCGGAGCTTCTATGAGCATGTCTTGGGTTTTGAGTTATGAAGATATTCCACAAGAAATCAGTAATGGTTTATTAGCATTGAGCAGTAATACAGTCGTCATTCTATTGATTATCAATCTTATCTTACTTTTTGTTGGAATATTCATGGACATGACTCCAGCTATACTAATATTTACACCCATATTCCTGCCAGTTGTCGTTGAGTTAGGATTAGATCCTGTGCATTTTGGTATAATCATGGTCTTAAATCTCTGCATAGGGTTGTGCACTCCTCCTGTTGGGTCAGTTCTCTTCGTGGGAGTAGGTATCGCTCAAACATCAATAGAAAAAGTGATCAAACCACTGTTGCCACTGTTCATAGCAATGATAATTGCGCTCTTTTTGGTGACCTACTTCCCAGAATTAAGCCTTTGGTTACCAAGACAATTTGGGCTTTAACAAGTTACAATCGTAAGTAGCCCTTAACATTATTATAGCAGACATCACTTATGATATTGCCCAGCCACCCTATATCGGTTGGCAACTCCCCGTTAGCTATATCTCGACCGACTAAGTTGCACAAGATTCGCCTGAAATATTCGTGCCGTGGGAAAGAAAGAAAACTTCTTGAGTCAGTAAGCATACCTATCGAACAACTGAGTAAACTCATATTAGATAGTGCATTTAGCTGTTTTTCGATACCATCTTTTTGATCCAAAAACCACCATGCCGCACCATACTGGATTTTGCCCTTTATACTACCATCATTAAAGTTGCCTACCATCGCAGCCATTACCTCGTTATCTGCGGGATTCAAATTATATACAATGGTTTTGGTCAATTGATCAGTTGCGTCTAAGTCATTCAAAAACTGACTCAACGCCTCGGCTTGACTGTAATCACCGATAGAATCAAACCCTGTATCTGGACCTAACTGGTTGAGTAATCGTTTATTATTATTTCTAATAGCCCCTAAATGAAACTGTTGAGTCCATCCTCGTTTATGATATTGCTTGGACAACCATCGTAGCACCTCTGATTGATAATGCCCAATCTCTCTTGGTGATAAATCTTGGCCATTAATAAATTTTTGGAACAGCTTATCACTATCAAATTCTCCTCTTTTATAATAAGGCAGGTACGACAAGCCATGATCGCTAATTCTCGCACCATGATCATGAAAATAATCTAAACGATTACTTAGCGCCTCTAGTAGGTTACTAAAGGATCTAATCTCAACATTGGCCGATTCTCCTAAGCTATCAAGATATGTCGTGTAAGACTGGCGCTCACCTATGGCCAATGACTTGTCAGGTCTAAAACTAGGAAATACCTTTAACCCACAATCTGATGAGTTGATCTGTCTATGGTGTATTAGACTATCAATGGGGTCATCGGTAGTACATAGATAGTCAACACTCATTTGCTTCAATAAGCCCAGAGTATGGTGCGAATCATCTTGTAATTGCTCATTACATGAGTTATAAATTGTATTAGCCTTTTCTGGTTTTAGAATGTCGCTTATATCAAAATACCTTAATAGCTCTAAGTGCGTCCAGTGAAACAAAGGATTGCGTATCGTATAAGGCACAGTGTCCGCCCATTTCAAAAATTTTTCTTTATCTGTAGCTTGGCCCGTAATAAAAGATTCATTAATCCCAATGGTTCTCATGGCACGCCACTTATAGTGATCCCCTTCAAGCCATGCTTGTGAAAGATTTTCAAAGACCCTATTGGAAGCAATATCTACTGGAGATAGGTGATTATGATAATCTATGATAGGAAGGTATTTAGCATAACTATGGTAGAGATCTTTGGCATATGTATTGTCAAGAAGAAAATCATCAGTTATGAACGAATGCATATCTATGTGCTTGTATTGTTACTCAAGTTAGTTAGTCAAACTTCAATTTACTAAAGTCCACTATGGGCATAGCATGAATAGTAGAATGCGCTAACTAAAATCTTAAAATCTGCGCCACATTTAAAAATGGATATTCTAATGCTCCTATTGAATGTAGCAGAATGAATTATATCACAGCTTAGATCTTACTTGATCAATTAGACTTAAGCAACGATTTACATCCTCGGTCAATTTATTAAAATAGCGTTCTTCTATAATTTCTTTAGTTATCAATTTACTCCCCATTCCTACACAGGCTACACCAGCCTCGAACCAGTCTTTTAGATTTTCTTCATTAGGTGCTACACCTCCTGTAGGCATAATTGAGGTCCAAGGCTGAGGTGCTCTTACGGATTTCACCATATTAGGGCCATAGACACTGCCAGGAAACAATTTAACCAATTCGCAGCCTAACTCCTCCGCCTTACAAATCTCAGTTAATGAGCCGCAACCTGGAGCGTACATAACTTTTCTGCGATTACAAACAATGGCAATGTCTTCTCTTAATGAAGGAGTTACAATAAAATTAGCCCCTAACTGCATGTACATACTAGCTTGGGCTCCATCTGTTACTGAACCAACTCCAAGAATCATCTCAGGTAAATGATCATTGCAATAGGTAGATAGTTCACAAAATATCTCGTGAGCGAAGTCTCCTCTACTGGTAAATTCAAATACTCGAACACCTCCATTATAGCACGCCTTGACGATGGACGTAATTATATTAATATGTGAATTATAGGCCAAAGGAACCATCCCCCCTTCCTTCATTGCCAAAAACGTATCTATTCTGCTGAATCGAGCCATATACTTATCTTTTTACTATCTGCTAACTCTTCCACTGGCATCACCAGACATTAATTTTTCTACTTCATCTTTTGTAACAAGATTAGCATCTCCGTATATCGTATGCTTTAAGCATGACGCTGCCACAGCAAAATTGAGTGCACGTTGATCATCATCAGGATAATTCATCAATCCGCATATTAAGCCACCCATAAAACTGTCTCCACCACCAACTCTATCAACGATATGAGTAATTTGGTAGGTGGGCGCTTGGAAGAGTTTTTTACCATCCCATAACACACCAGACCAACTGTTATGCGACGCACTGATACTCCCTCTTAACGTTGTGATTGCTTTTTTGCACCGAGGAAACATCTTCATTAATTGTTGCAATACGGATAGATAAGCTGCTCCCTCAACTGACCCACCGTGAGTTACATTTACCCCTTCAGGATGTAATCCAAAGTGCTTTTCGGCATCTTCTTCATTGCCCAAAATAATATCACAACCAGCTACGAGATCCGGCATGACCTCACTTGGGTCCTTCCCATAAGTCCACAGTTTTTTTCTATAATTTAGATCTGTAGAGACCGTTATCCCCATTTTATTAGCCATCTGGATCGCTTCGAGACAAGCGTCGGCGGCACCTTGCGAGATAGCCGGAGTTATCCCCGTCCAATGGAACCAACCAGCATCTTTAAATACATGTTGCCAATCTATCATTCCAGCCTCAATAGTTGCCATCGCAGAGTGTGCTCGATCATAAACTACCTTAGAACCTCTGCTTACAGCTCCTATTTCTAAAAAATATATTCCCAATCTTTCTCCTCCTCTAATTATGTGATTCGTTCCAAGATTTCTTTTACGAATTTCCATTAACGCACATTCACCTATATCATTAGCGGGGAGTCTTGTAACGAATTCAACAGGAATCCCATAGTTAGCCAATGACACAGCTACATTGCTTTCGCCACCTCCATATATAACGTCAAATAATGACACTTGAGAGAAGCGTTTCATTCCCGGAGGTGTTAATCGCAACATTATTTCACCGAAACAAACAACCTTTTTCATCTTCTCAATTTTTTTTTATTCTACCAACTCCTTGGCACTACAGAAATGAGCGAAACAACAAATTCGTCAGTATACTCAAGGTAGATACAATCAGATTGTGGATATAATTCTTGGTCAGATTTAAGGCTGTATTGGACATTTGAACAACCAATTTTGTACTTCTTTGTGATATGTCTTGCTTTACTATTGTTTTCAGCTTTGAGTAAAATCACTAATAGCAATTCTTAAGAACTATTAATCC
>CAZJHC010000022.1:0-20330 GCA_964545645.1 uncultured Saprospiraceae bacterium | reverse complement strand
GTCAAATAGGTCTAAGGACTTTTTATAATGCCAATTCTTACGGTGGGTGGAATGAATTTTTTGGCTCATTGCCTTCGGAAGATGGCAACGTTTTTTCTTCATCGATAGACTTTACTATTGATTATTGGTTACGCTTGCCCGAAGCGAGAATCGAGTTCTTTCCTTATGTATCCTTTCATCAAGCCGGCACCAATTTGTCAAGTACCAATACAGATCTTGGATTGAGACAGATAGGCGTAGGACTGACCACGCATTTTTATCTCCTTGATTTAATAGGTGATTGTGATTGCCCTACATTTAGCAAGCAAGGCACTTTTATAAAGAAAGGCCTATTTGCTATGGTTGGTGCTGGTGCTGACTATTCGACCAAAGCGGTCAATGGGGACTATCGGGATGCTAATATCGATGCCGTTTTTCATGTAGGATTGGGATTGGATATTGGGGTCAATGATTTTTTCACTATAACACCTATGATAAGGTTCAAGTACCTTCCTGATATTTCATGGCACGAGGTAGCTCCTCTTTTTAATAGGGATATCAACAATGTAGATACCGCTGCAAGTCAGGTTGGGATCGGGATTAGGTTAGGGGTGAGATTGGATTATCGGTAATCACCAGATCACCATGTGGATATGATTAATGGATAAGCCATCGGCACTTTGTTACTTAAACTATCGACCCAGATTTTGTTAGATGAGTATGGTTATCCTATTAACAGGATTACTCCTTTTGGTGGCGATATATGATATGCTGTATTGTTTAGACTAATCGAATAATGAATCGCTCTATTCATTACCGATTACCCAATCAAGTACGGTTGCGCAAAATGCCATATCACGATTCCTCCACAGACAGAGACATTGAGCGAATGCTTAGTGCCAAACTGAGCCAGCTCAACACCATCATCGAGTAAAGGCAAAACTGACTCACTGATCCCATTGACTTCATTGCCAAAGACGATAGCATATTTATAATCAGAGTTGATGCTGTATTGACTCAGTGGTTTTGACTCATCGGTCTGTTCTATTCCGACGATGTGATAGCCCTGAGTCTTCAATTGAGTTATGGCATCATTAATCTCAGATTCATAACTCCATGGCACCGTCTGAGAGGCACCTATGGCAGTCTTAAGAATTTCTTTGTGAGGTGGAGTAGCTGTGATGCCACATAAGATGATGCGTTCGATTTTGTAGGCATCAGAAGTACGAAAGAAGGATCCAACATTCATACCTGATCGAATATTATCAAGGACAATCGTGATCGGAATCTTGTCTACTTCTTTAAATTCTGATCGACTCAATCGACCTAACTCATCCAACTTTAGCTTCCTCATCTACAGAGACGCTGCCAGAGACTTAGTATCCTTATAAAGTACTGCCGCCTCAACAAAAGCTACAAACAGTGGATGAGGCTCTTCAACCCGACTTTTATATTCAGGATGAAACTGGACTCCGATGAAAAATGGGTGGTCTGGCAACTCGACGATCTCCACAAGATTGTTTTGAGGATTGATCCCCGAAGCAACGAGGCCTTGGCTCACCATTTCTTCCATATAGGCATTATTAAACTCATATCTATGGCGATGTCTTTCAGAGACTTGTGTCTTCTGACCATAGACTTTGGAGGCCAAAGAGCCAGGGTATATATCACAAGCATACGCTCCCAATCTCATAGTCCCTCCCTTCTTGCTTATTCCTTTCTGCTCGGTCATCAGGTCTATCACTGGATGCTTTACATCAGGATTAACTTCCGTCGAGGATACGTCATTGAGGCCTACAACATTTCGGCAGAACTCTACGACAGCACATTGCATCCCCAGACATATGCCCAAAAATGGAATCTTATTCTCTCTCGCATATCTCACTGCTTTAATCTTTCCCTCTATTCCTCTATCGCCAAACCCTGGAGCTACGATCAAGCCATGAATTTTATGAATCTCAAGAGGCAGATTAGTGTCATTCAAATTTTCTGAATGAATTGGTACTACATTCACCTTACAATAATTCTCTGCCCCAGCATGTCCTAATGCTTCATAGATAGATTTGTACGCATCAGCGAGCTCATTGTACTTACCTACCAATATGATATTGACCTCAAACTTCGGATTCTTATATCTAAATAGGAAGTCCTTCCACTTAGATAAGCTGAGTGACTTAGGAGGCTCAAGCTGTAAGTGATCAATGACAATGTCATCGAGCTGCTCTTCTTCCATTAGCAATGGCACTCTATATATGGTGTCTGCATCCAAGGCTTCTATGACATTGCGCTTCTCTACATTGCAGAATAGAGCCAATTTTTCTTTGATCTCCTCTGTGATAGGTTTCTCAGTACGACATACCAGTACATCAGGGATGATACCAGCCATCTGTAACTCTTTGACCGAATGCTGTGTAGGTTTAGTCTTATGTTCTCCCGCTGCATTGAGATAAGGAATCAATGTCAAGTGAATCACCAAGCAGTCTTTCTTCTTGAGTTCTCGTTTGATCTGTCTTAATGCTTCGAGATATGGCAGTGACTCTATATCTCCAACTGTTCCTCCTAACTCTGTGATGATGACATCATACTTATCATCCTCCTCTAACAATCTGATCCTTCTCTTGATCTCATCAGTGATATGAGGAATAATTTGGACAGTCTTACCTAAGTATGCTCCCTCTCTCTCCTTATTGATCACAGTTTGATAGATCCTACCTGTTGTTACATTATTAGCTTGGGAGGTATTGATATTGAGAAAGCGTTCGTAATGTCCCAAGTCTAAATCCGTCTCGGCACCATCATCAGTCACAAAACACTCACCATGCTCATAAGGATTGAGGGTTCCGGGGTCTACATTGATATATGGATCGAACTTTTGTATGGTTACGCTGAGTCCTCGACCTTGGAGTAATTTAGCTAGTGATGACGAGATGATACCTTTCCCCAATGAGGAGGTAACTCCACCCGTAACGAATATAAATTTGGACATTTTATGATGGTTTCATTACGGAAATCAAAGGTAATTGAAAATCTGAAGGGATGGATATAATTAGACAATTAGATAGGTAAATACATCAGATCTTTCATGCTATCTTGTCAGCCAAACTCTACTCACCCAATGAATTGGAATGTCATCGTTGTCGTACTCCAAGTGATAGGCTCCCTTTCACTTTTTGTATATGGTATGAAAGTAATGAGCGACGCCGTTCAAAAAGGTTCTGGTGGTCAACTCAGAGTGCTGTTACGGAGGCTAACTCGTAATTCATTCAATGGCATTGCCTTTGGTTCCATATTTACTGGATTGATACAGTCATCATCAGCAACGACTGTAATGATCATCAGTCTGGTTAATGCTGGTCTTATTACTGTTAGACAATCTGTCGGGCTGATTATGGGTGCTAATATAGGTACAACGGTTACTGCATGGATCGTCTCGCTTGGCGGATTTTTGCTGAAGCTAAGTCATCTCACACTTCCTATTTTAGCTCTTGCGGTACCTCTTTATTTTCGATCTAATAAGAAACATCAGGTTTGGGGAGAGGTCGCTTTAGGTTTTGCACTCTTATTTATAGGTTTAGATTTTCTCAAGACCTCCCTACCCTCTTTGGAGAATCAAGTGGTATATGATTATATCAAAGGGTTCATGTCTTATGGCCTCTTTTCCGATTTACTCTTCATACTGATCGGATTGGTTATTACACTATTGGTTCAATCGTCATCTGCCTCTATGACCCTCACTTTGGCTATGACCTATAATGGTTGGTTGCCTATGGAACTTGCCGCTTATATGATCATTGGGGAGAATATAGGTACTTGCTTCACTGCCGAAGTTGCGGCACTCGTTGGGAATCTCAATTCTCGTCGATCAGCTCGAATACATACGCTATTTAATGTGATCGGGGCGCTCTTATTATTTCTCTTTGCCCCCGCTTTGCTTAATTTATTGGAAGCTTTAATTGATCATCTGACTAATCAAGATCAAGCCTTTCAGTCCAAAGAGTGGTCTACCATAGGTTTAGCAGCATTTCATACCCTGCATAATATCCTGACGACTGTCATCTTGCTATTTTTTATTCCTTTCATCCTGCGCATAGCAGATTGGAGTTTACCTAAAAGAATAAAAGATAAAACTAAAAATGCAGAGAATGCTCTTGCTCTCTCTGAGCTCTCTCCTATAGAGATACAACATCAACTCTTGGTTCAAGGAAAGCATATTGAGTCTATGTTCGGCCTAATCGAAGAGCAGTTTAAGTCAATAGATCTGGAGGTTCAGCAATCTAAACTCGATGAGATTAAAGAACATAGAAACAAAGTCAATGAGCTCAAGGTCATCGTAGAAGACAAAACGTTCAAATATTCAAATTCGGGTAGTGGTAATAAAATCATACAGAAAGTAGGTACCTATTTCAGGATAAGTCAAAATATGACGAGAGCTGCTGGTCAGTCCTATAATTTAGGACAATACATCAAAGAAAAATCTGAAAATCGCACTTGGCTCACACCAAATCAAAGAACAGAAATATTTAAGGTCATAGACGCTGTTCAGCTCGCCATACGAGAGATGATCATGAATCTGAACCAACAAGATTATGATTATGCAGATCTTACTGAAGCATTGAAAATTGAAATGAATATTAATAACCTCAGAGATAAAGCTAATCAACTAAGCATCGAAAATAAAGATGAGTTTGACTTCAATTTGGCCGGTACTATGTTATTCATAAGAATGATCTCCATTTGCGAAAATATAGGAGATCGGATAATAGAGGTTTCACGATATATGGATAATGCGGAATAAACGCCCAAAGTTGTGATTTATATAAGCCCATCTTTAGTTTAATATGAGAATTCAGTTAGCTTTATCGTTCATTAATTTTTATAGATCTTGCCTGAGATATTGATGTGGATTGGTTTTGCCCTCGCTGCATATTCAGTAGTGGGTAATGATGTTATCCAAACATTAGGGACATTTCTAACATCCAACGAGGATAAAAGAAAGTGGTACGAATTATGGGCTTTTGCCGGAGGTTTAATGACTATCATCCTTATCATTGGCTATCTTGGTTTGGGCAATCACTTTGGTTTAGGAGGAGATGATATCGCCTTCGATCGTTTGGACAAGATTAGTATCCCAGATGTCTTGACTTGGCACTATGTGCTCCCCCCACTGGTTCTTTTAGGTTTGACTCGGATTGGTATACCTGTTAGTACAACTTTTCTCATTCTTACGTTCTTCAGCACTAAGAGTCTTCCAGGTATGATTAACAAGTCCATAATGGGCTACTTGATTGCCTTTGGGGCTGCTGCCGTGATTTACACATTAGTGACTCGAAGTACTGAGAAGAGATTTATCGATCATCCCCTGAATGACTCCAGCGATGGTAGTATATGGACCAATAGGAAGTTTTGGACATTTGCTCAATGGTTTTCAACTGGATTTTTATGGGTACAATGGCTCACTCAGGACTTGGCTAATATCTATGTCTATCTAGGTAAGGATGATATGACATTGCCCAAGTTTCTTTTATCCTTATGTATCTTATTAGGGCTTTTAGGGTACATATTTTATTCTCGAGGAGGACGAATTCAGGATATCGTGCGATCCAAAACCAACACAGCAGATATCAGAGCCGCAACCTTTATTGACTTAATTTATGGAGTTGTACTGCTCATATTTAAACAAAACATGTTAGGCTTGTGGGACGCTAAATTACCAATGAGTACGACATGGGTATTTATAGGATTGCTGGCAGGTCGAGAAATAGCCATGGCTTACCGATTAGACAATAAATTGGATATGAAAGAGCTTAAAGCCATTGGAATGGACCTGTTCAAGGTATTCTTAGGTTTAGCGATCAGTGTCGCTTTAGTCTATATGATGAAATTCTTGATGGCTGCTGGTTAGAGCGTATTTTTTTTCTTCCAAAACAGAAATATCCTTTTGCCCTTACGATCAATGATTACGTAGTCCGTGTTTAAGGAATTGACGCTCAATATTCCGTCCAGTTTATTAAAATCCTTGAGATCCTCAAGTCTAAATAAGCTTTCTTGCACAGTGATATATTTGTTCAGCTTAAGATTCTCATGAAACAATCGATCTTTAGTCGCCTGCTTAGAATCTGAAGACATAACATGTAATGGAGCTCCAGTATCAAACGCAAATGTGAGCTTTTCATCATTGACCTCTATCTGTACTGTAGGCAAGTCATCATCAATTTCAACCATGTCTAATCGAATGACATGATTGTAACCGATTAATTCGGTTGATAATTCCGGCTTTCCTATGACCAGTTTACTATTATGGTAATCGATAAAGATTGGTTGGTTCTCATCAAAAACAGCCCAACCTACTATCCCTAATACTGGAACATTGACATCACTCACCAATGTGCTTAGGTCCATGTGAATCACGGACTTAAGATTATGGAGTAAATAACCTGCTATATCTAGTCGTTCAACGTCTCTAAGTTGAGCGGCCTGTTCGCCACTGAGTGTTCTCATCATTCCATCTACTTCGCTTATCTTTTCTGAATTGACAATGATTCCAGAACTTCCTGTATCAAATATGAATACTCCCTTTTGTCCTGATAAACTTCCACTTATCAACATCCTACCTTCAACAAGTTCAAAGTCAATTTCCATTGAAGCCTCAGCCTGCATTGAGTTGGCTACAATTAAATGAGCCATTAATAGGAATACGGTAAGTCTGTTAATTATCCACACTGCATAAATGTAAAGTTAATGTTATCAAAAGTCAATTTTAGTTAACATTAAATTTACATTGCAGTTTACAGTTGCTTCATTTTCTTTCCATAAAGCTGTATTTCTGCTATTTACGCATTAAAATTTTTTTAAATATTTAAACATTCAAATAAAAAAAGAGGCCACTCCATGAAGAATGACCTCTATAAATACTTGTGCTTACCTCTTTTACTTCAGACTTAAGTTTTTCTCTTAGAAGATAGAATAAGATAATCCTAAGCCGAATGATGTGTCTGGTGAAAATGCTGTAAAGATCTGATCCGCAGCATTAAAGCCTCTAAAAAACTCTTCTCTTTGATCGCCCAAAATATTGACAATTTGAAAGGACAATGAAAACTTGTTATCAGGTCCAAAGTCTTTGTTCAGGTTAAAATTTAAACTATGAAAAGGCTCTGAATAAACATCTGGAAATAAACTACCTCCTACTACGGTTAGTGTGGCACCTTTCACGTTATAGAATAAGCCTGTGCTTAAACCCGCCTCAGGCTTAGAGTAATTTAACCCGGCATT
The DNA here is from genome assembly GCA_964545645.1 of uncultured Saprospiraceae bacterium. Classification (GTDB taxonomy): domain Bacteria; phylum Bacteroidota; class Bacteroidia; order Chitinophagales; family Saprospiraceae; genus GYS-P2D. Next base: position 13,082 of record CAZJHC010000022.1, on the reverse strand, counting down.
GATGATGTAAGGAGCCTGACCTGCCATCTGTCTGGTTCTATCAATAGTTTGACCTTCTTTCTCAAACCCTACTCTAGAGTTATACTCAACATCCGTCATTTCTATCTCTGACTTAACGACAGTAATGTTACCAGTAACCGTCAAGTTGCTCATTGCCTCATTGATGAAGCCCAAGCTCTTACCAAACTCCAACTCAATACCCAAGACTGTACCGTCTCCAACATTACGTGGTTGGAACTCATTAGTGGTTTGAGCTTCAGGAATTCTCACTAATTCAATCGGATTATCGAATGTCTTGTAAAACGCACTAACCGATAGGTTCTGTGCTCTACTACCGAATAACTCCCAACGTAGATCAAAATTGTTGATTCTTGTCTCTGTAAGGTTTCCGTCCCATCCATTAAACTCAAATAATCCACCATTAAACACTCTATCTGTCAGCGGATCCAAAATTTGCGCAAAGGTTAACTCTTTGAATGATGGTCTGGCTATGGTTCTTGAATACGAAGCCCGCAAGTTTTGATTTTCTCCTAAAGAATAAATAAAGTTGGTTGATGGAAACAAATCAAATGCGTCCAATACTACACTATCCTGAAGAATGTTACGCAATTGCTGATCACGTCCAGTATGCTTCTGTACAAACTTCTCTCCTCGTAATCCAACTACTGCCTTGAGCTTATCCATTGGAGCAAACTCCAATGATAGATATCCTGCTGTATTATTTACTGTCGAGTTATATTGGTTCGGGTTAGGAGTGTTGTTACCAGAGGCGTAATATACTACACCATTGGGGAATAAGTTATCCTCAGCGAGTATATCATTAGCCTCTCCATTCCACTGTGGTTGGCGACCAAAAAACTGCATGTCAAACTGCAGAATTTCATAATCTCTTTCTTTGAATAAGTGACTTGCTCCAACTTTGAGTTTAGCATCTCTCTTGGCAATCTGCAACTGCTTAGTAAAATCGAATCTACCATTGACATTAACCTCTTCTAAGCTTCTCCAGATTCTACTCGGATTACCACCTTCTCCGGCATTGATAAAAAAGGCATCATTACGAGTTGAAAAAGCCGTTTTTCTGATATCTGGATCCTCGAGGATTGATAAGGTAGGTGACACCCGCCAATCTATCTCCCAGCCTGCATCAGAGTTGATGTGCTTACCATTCAATAATATGTTGGTCAATCCACGCTGCTGATATTCTATATTGTCAGAGATAGCGAGAAAGTCCGACTGACCAATAGCATCATCGAAATTTTCGATATTAAATTGACCAGATTTAGATTCTCCATTCTGAAGATGCATTACTGTCAGCTTGTACTTTGCCTTGTCCGTCTTATATGCGAGCCCTGCTAAGCCTCCTAATAGAACATTATTAGAACCGACTGCACCTACTTGTTGTGCTGCAGGAACTAATTCAAACTCATTGCTGAACGTAGGTAGTTGATACTCACTGAAATTCATATCATCATAAAAAGTGGTAGAATTCTTATAAGTAGCAGAAAAGATATAACCTAAACTATTCGAGCTTTCTCCCAGCTTAATCTGATTCGCTACTGACATACCAAAGCTGTAATCCATCAAACTACGTTGTCTGGTATTGCCTAAGTTAGAATCAAATTGGCGTAAGAAAGAGTTAGTCGTAACAGGTTCATCACCACTTATTGGTGATGGAATGATCTCTTGTCTTGCTGCAATCGGCAATGATCTTGATCCATCATCAAATCCTAACCAATCTGTAGATCCTCCCTCATAGGAGATATAATCTTCGTTCAGATGTTGATTAGGATTATATCCCAAACTGAAGGAGATATCAAAAATCTTTTCCTCCGGAAAATCCTTAGTCTCAATATTGACAACACCTCCAGTGAAATCTGCGGGCATATCCGCAATAGAAGATTTCAATACGAACATGTTTTCGATGAGGTTGGTAGGAAATATATCAATCTGTAAACTATTGCGGTCGGGATCTAATCCTGGGATATCCATACCGTTGAGCATAGTCTTAGTATAACGATCACCTAAACCTCTGACATATACGTACTTTCCTCCTTCTACTGATACACCAGTTACCCTCTTAACTGCAGCAGCGGCATCACCATCACCTATTTTTTTAAATGATTGAGAGGAGATTCCATTGAGAAGGTTTGGAGATTTTCGTTGAATGGTCAAGATCGCTGCCTCGGTATTTCTGACTTGTGTCGCTGTAATCACGACCTCATCCAAGACCTCTGTTTCTTCCTTCATCCTGATATTATCAAACACTGTAACCTCGCCTGCTTTCACTTCTACATCAGTAATGATTACTGTGCTAAATGACAAGAAAGAACAATCCAAAGTGTAGAACCCTGGATCTAAGGATAATTCAAATTGCCCATCAAAATCAGTGATGGTTCCTGTACCTGTTCCTTGAATAGCAACAGTAACCGAAATGAGGGGCAAGCCTGTGGCATCTTCTATTATGGTTCCTCTAACGGTACCTTTTTGTGCGAATGCTGTGGTAACTGATAGTGACAACATTATCGTTACTAGGATCGCATAGAATTGTTTCATTTTTGTAAGCATTAAGTATTTTGAAAATTAAATTCTATTTGAATATTGGATGCCTACCAAGTCGTAGATGATAGGCATCCCATTTTGATAAACTATTTTATAATCCAACTGAAGCTAAACCTCCTGACTGAGAGGCCAAAGTCCAAGCAAACGTTGTCGCATCAGCACCAACGGTATTCATTAAGTTTCCTACTTCTGAAACTCCTGTCCCTGCTGCAAGTAATGTAGCAGAGTCAAATCCACTCTCGGCAGTGAATTGAATCGAACCTGTTGTTCCAGTTCCATCGCCTCCAAATGATTCGAATCCTGATGCTGCATTGTAAGATGCACTAATTCCAAAAAAGTAAACATCGCTCACACCACAATTAGTACTGTTATCCCAATCGATCAAATGATCGATATCCGAACCTGCATAGACCGTTCCATTAACAAACTGAGCAGGACCTTGAGACAATGCTCCTTCTGGACCATCTAATTCAAATGCACTTCCTCCAACAGGAGTTACAATTACAAAATTGTCTACCGTACCATTCCAAGCTTGATCAGTGTCCATAGAGTCATCTCCCGAATTCCATATCAAAGCATTGTTCACGTCAACTGTTCCTCCGAAAAACTCGATTCCATCATCCTGATTAGCAACTACTTCAACATGTTCGATAGTCGTTCCTGATCCAACTCCACCCAGAGTTAAACCATTGATTTCGTTACCCTCTCCGATATTAGTACCTCCATGTCTAATCGAGACATATCGGATGACACCACTATTGTCATTAGGGTCACTTCCTCCATATAGTCCATTAGGATCTGACGTTGGAATTCCTTCAATCTGTCCTTCTGAAACATCACCAGCATCATTGGAAGCTGATATCGGAGCATTTCCTAATACGATGAGTCCACCCCAAAGTCCACTAACATCGCTTGAAATAGATCCGACAGTTTCACCTGGTTGGATATTATCTGACTCCGCAGTAAATATGATTGGCGACTGAGCTGTACCCATAGCCATGAGTTGCGCTCCTCTTGCAATTAACAATGTCGAAGCATTAGCTCCTGTTCCCGCCACTCCTTTGACGATAACTCCTGGTTGGATAGTAAGGGTTGCTCCGTTAGTTACGGTGACTCTATCTTGTAAGATGTAAGTATCGCCAGTAGTCCATGTAGTATTGGACGTTATCTCTCCGGATACATCTATAGTCTCCATAGGATCCGTGAATGTCATCGCAATTGCACCTGACTGAGCTGCACATGTCCATGAGAACGATTCTATATTGGCCCCTACCGTATTGGCCAAAGTTGCAACTTGTGTCACATCACCGGCAGCACCAGCAGCGATTAATGTTGCTCCATCAAAACCTGTAGCTGCACTAAATTCAAATGGACCAGTTACTCCAGTTCCATCACCACCATAAGTTTCAAAAGCGGTTGTAGCATCATAATCAGCATCGATACCAAAAATGTACACATTGCTCACTCCACAATTAGTTCCACTATCCCAATCTACCAAATGATCGATATCAGAACCTGCGAATACAGTACCATTATTGAATTGTGCAGGGCCTTGCTCCAAAGATCCTTCAGGACCGTCAAGTTCAAATGCACTACCACCAGTTGGAGTAACAATTACGAAGTTGTTTACTGTTCCATTCCACGCCTGATCTGTATCCATAGAATCATCTCCACAGTTCCAGATTAATGCATTAGTAACACTTACAGTACCACCGAAGAACTCGATACCATCATCTTGATTAGCTAATACTTCGATGTTTTCGATAATCGTTCCTGACCCAACTCCACCAAGGGTCAAACCATTGATTTCATTACCTTCTCCGATGTTAGTCCCACCGTGTCTTATTGAGATATATTGGATAACCCCACTATTATCTGCTGGATCATTTCCTCCATATAATCCATTAGGATCCGATGTTGGGATACCTTCTATCTGAACCTCCGTTATATCACCGGCATCATTTGATGCAGATATGGGAGCGTTGCCGAGAATGATAATACCTCCCCATAGGCCGCTAACATCTTTTTCTAAAGTACCTACTGTTTCTCCAGGTTGGATACCATCTGCCGAAGAAGTAAATATAATAGGAGCAGCCGCAGTACCCATCGCCATTAATTGTGCACCTCGTGCAATCAACAATGCCGAAGCGTTAGCTCCTGTGCCCGCAATACCTTTTACGATTACGCCAGCCTCTATTGTCAATTTAGCTCCGCTGGTTACTGTTACTCTATCCTCAAGGATATACACATTTCCAGAAGTCCAAGTCATGTCTTCTGTTATTTCTCCACCAACATTGATCGTCATACCTGATCCATCTGATACACATGCGCCACCGTCACAAACGAATCCATCAGAACAAGTAACACCTTCACAAGGATCACTCATCAGATCAACACAATTACATCCTGGATGTACTTTTACCTGGCCTGGTGCACACTCCGGCGTATCTACACAAGGATCAGGAATTATTGTCGATGCATCAGTCGCACATAAACAGTTTAGTAATTGAACTTGACCCACTGGACATGTGGTGTCACATTCGTTCTCAGAAGTACATGCAATTATAGAGATCACGATAGTCATCAGTAATATCAAATAAAAGTTGAGAATTTTCATTTCACGTTTTATTAAAATTCGATTAATAATACTTGCGAAATTAATCCCAACTTGTAGCGTCTATGTTATATCAAGTTTATGTCTATGTTAAGAGATCTTACATCGGTTAATAATTAATTAACAAATGAATAGTTCCATACCTTTTTACCCTTCTCTGGAAACTGCAAATGCTATTAAATTTTACCTTTAGAATGATCAGATTAATTCTTTGTGACAACATTTGAGGTTTCTGTATTCGATTTATTGGTGCTGTTAGGAGCCTTACAAGGCATTATATTAGGTATTATCCTAATGACCAATCCAAGGTTGAGAAAAAAGTCTAATGTCTATTTGGCACTATTGCTCATTACTTTTAGCATATTAAATATTGAGGGGTTTTTAAATAATAATATCAAAGATGCTGGGCACTCCATTTTCATAATGTCCTTAGTATGCTTCACACCGATCCCTATATGCCTTTATTTTTTCATGAAGTATCTCATGGACGCCAAATCTAAAATGAATCACTACGAATGGCTGCTTTTCATCCCAATAGTGATAGAATTATTCGTTAGAAACCTCCCTACCGCTAGGTTTTCGAGTAGTGTGGCGTCCTTCAAGATCGTGTTTTCTGAAGTGACAGAATCTTTATGTATTGGTGGTACTATTATTCTAATAGTGAGTTCTATCATACAACTATCCAAATATGAAAAAGCACTCTATCAGCAATACTCTCAAGTCGAAGAAAAAAGTCTCCAATGGTTGCGCAACACATTCTTGGCGGGTCTACTTTTGGCAGGATTATGGCTGACTATCAATGCCATATCCTTCACACCCGAATTCAACTATCTCTTAGGATATATTATATGGATAGGCATGAGCATATTGATATACTGGATAGGATTTTCGATGTTAATCAAGCAAGAACTATTGCAATCAGACATCTTTGGCATATCAGATCAATCTACTATCTCATCGCCAGAGTTATCTCCCAAAGCCGATGATCATTATCAACGAATCATCAAGCTCGTCGAAGATAAAGAGTTATACCTTGACCCTGACTTTAACATGTCCAAGTTGTCAGAAACTTCTGGCCTTAGCAATGGTTATCTATCGCAAATTATCAACACCAAAGGTGAAAGCAATTTTTTTGAACTTATCAATCGATATAGAGTAACCGAAGTCATCTCAAAAATGAATGATGAAAATTTAGATCACTTCACAATACTGGCTATTGCTTTTGATAGTGGTTTCAAGTCTAAGTCAACATTTAATTCAGTCTTCAAGAAAAGTACAGGCATGACACCATCTACGTATAGAAAAGGTTTGAAACCCACCAATTTATAAAGTTTGATTTCATTGACATGCTCTTTTGAGATCTTTATACAAGCGTATGGATCCATTCCATTAGAACGTCAGACATGATACCCAATCCATTATCAAAGTCGCCTATATAGTCCGTGTTCCTAAAGAAAATAATCTCTGACCTCCCCCCATAGATTATCCTGGCACTTAGACTTGTACAAACCAAAGTGCCCTATGGTCAACATGTCATAATCGGCGGGGTGCACTAACCGAGTAGTGACCGAAGCTTGCGGATAAGATTTTTGAATATTGGGTATCGTCTTAATCGTTGCCATGTGATCATCGGCAAAGAACCACGCCTCTATATCAGTATCTATGTCATTGTAATAGGATTGCTCCATCCTTGAGGATTGATAATCTGCCATAAGTATATTTTGCCGAGAGCATTCTGACAATTGCTTAAGGATACCCAAAGGCCAATCTTGACCCAAAAAAGTCCAAGCAGGAACATAACCATAAATAGCACCCAACATTGGAAACCAGGTCTTCATGGCGATACTGGACATGATGCGTGTACGAGGCAAGAAATTGTTCCAATTACCAGAGGAAGAGGCTATCAATAAGATTTTATCAAATCGGTCCCAATGATGCATTAATCCGATTATTTGACCTCCCATAGAATGAGCAAATAAATGAATAGATAGCGTCGGATACATACGCACAATGTACTCTGTAATAGCGGTAGCATCAAAACATCCCCAATCAGTAACCTTAGCTGGATAATGTTTTAAGTCTTGTGGCCTTGACTCTCCCACTCCTCTATAATCAAATAAGATGCAGATGAATCCCTCGGCAGCCAGATACCTAGCCAGTTTGAAATAGAACTCCTTGCGGATCACCGTGCCAGCATGAAATTGAATGACCGCATGAGCTGCGGCTGCGGCAGATCTAATCTCTATACAAGAAATATTGATCTGATCAGCAGTCTTAATAATAAAGGGTGATAGTTTTATATCATCATCCATAGAATCTATCTCAGGTACCATCTGAATCAATACTAACTAAATGAACATAAATCTAAAGATATACACCTCAGATAATTGCCATTCAAGCTTTTAAAAATAAATAGGGCAGTGAATATTATAGCCTCCTGCAGATTGGACTATTTCAATTGTTAATCTGTCGTTCTGCTCTATTGATCATTTTGATAATTTACAGGGACTGGATAGCCGGCGCAGTTGTATCATACCCGATCAGTAGTGTATATAAAGTACCACAAACAGCAATGACACATATGTTGCAGGATTGCATGATGATCGGCATATACCTACCTTCCGATTAAGACCAATTCTAAGCTATTAATTGAAGAGTTCGTTTACATTTATCTATGAATGATCAAAGAATCCCTACTATCTTTCGCTAATGAAACAAGGAGACTCTTAATGAATCGTAATATTAGTACTCAATGACACAGTCACGCATCTCCCATAATTGAATTTGATATTATGAAAAAAGTCTTTCTATTTATTGCCTTTTCACTGATACTATTTATCGCCTTTATACTGTATAGAACTGTCACATTCACTTCCACTCAATATAAGGCTGACGCCATAGTTAAAGTGCCGATTGCGGCCTCTGCTAGTGATCATTTTGTTGAAGCTATATCAATACGCACAATTTCTTTCTCGGATAAATCAGATTTCGACTCAACTCAGTTTAATCTGTTCAATCAATTCTTAAGTGATACGTACCCGCTGGTACACCAAAGACTAGAGCATAAGACTTTTCATCAATACTCCCATCTCTACAAATGGCAAGGTACAGATCACGACTTAGAGCCAATAATACTGATGGCCCATCATGATGTTGTACCAATAGCGTCTTTTAGAAAATGGTCCGTTCACCCGTTTATCGAGGGTATTAGAGGAGATACGATTTATGGACGAGGGGCAATGGATAACAAATTTGGCGTTATAGGAATCTTAGAGGCAACTGAGCAACTACTCTCCGAAGGACATCAACCAGAGCGATCGGTCTACTTGTCATTTGGACATAATGAAGAGGTGTTAGGTAATGGTGCTGAGGCGATTGTTGACTACCTACAAACCATGGGTGAGAGAGCTGCCCTAGTCTTAGACGAAGGTCAAGCTATTACTAATAATTTGCTACCAGGTGTTGATCCTAATGTAGCGCTGATAGGAATCGCTGAGAAGGGCTACCTATCCCTGGAGTTTCAAGTCGATATGATTGGCGGCCACTCCTCAACGCCTGCTGATGAAAGCTCCATCGATGTACTAGCAAGGGCCATCCTCGAACTTAAAGACAATCCATTTGACTCTAAAGTGACTCCGGCACTGGAGGGCTTTATGAAGTATATAGGCCCAGAAATGGGATTCGCCGCAAGACTTATTTTTGCCAATGCAGATATATGTAAAAAACTTATCCTGCGCCGTTATCAACAAGTCGGAGGAGCAGCAATGTCTACTATAAGGACCACTATCGCTCCTACCATATTTGATGCTGGCATTAAAGACAATGTTATTCCTACGACTGCAAGAGCAACAGTCAACTTCAGAATCCTTCCTGGTGAGACTAAAGAAACCGTCATGAAACATGTCCTAAATGTGATCAATGATGATCGTGTCCAAGTATCTTATACCAGTAATGGTGGATCTAATCCATCACCTGTCTCACCCACTGATTGTCAAGCCTATGACATCATACAAAAGTCTATAAAGCAAATCTATCCTGACGTACTCATAGCCCCAAGTCTCGTGGTTGGTGGTACTGACTCAAGACATTTCTCGGCTATAAGTGATCATGTATATCGATTTTCTCCATTTTTTATATCTCCACATAACTATACCTGTTTTCACGGTATAGATGAGCGGATCTCTGTAGGAGAGTTTGAAAACAGCATTAGATTTTATCGCCAGATGATTATGAATGGCGGACTAGACTGGTAGTCACTCCAAGGTTAAGCATAGGTTAAGATGTAATGAACGATATGAGCCTAAGAGCAATCATTTTACCTTAGTTCAAAATACAAACAGCAAATGAAACATGCCTTACTAACTACAGTGTTCCTCTTATGTTGTAGCCTATGCTATAGTCAAGGGGATGGTCGTTGGCCAGATATAGACGCCAGTCCTATGGAGCTAATCTACTACCCACAACAAGTAGCATGGAGGAACTATCTGGACGGTGAGGATCGCACCATGAAACCTAAGATCAAGGTAGTATACTCCAGACCACAAATAAAAGGAAGAGAGATTTTTGGTGGATTAATTGCCTATGGTTCAGAGTGGAGATTAGGAGCTAATGAAGCAACGTCGATTTCGTTTTATCAACCTGTGGGCATCGGGGAGTCAAACCTGAGTGCAGGTACCTATACGATCGCTGCTGACGTAAATCAAGACGAATGGACTATTCATCTCTCTACTGAAACTGGTATATGGGGGATAGCTAATAGAGATAAAGACCAAGTAGTAGCCTCCGTCACTGTACCTACGGAATCTCTACCATCTACCACTGAAGCCTTAAGTATGGCCTTACATGAGGTAGATGACCAAATGGTTCATCTTATCATACAATGGGAAAACACTCGAGTCAGATTACCTATAGACTTCAATCCTATCCAGTTTAACAATATCGATGTCTCCCCTATGGACATCTCTCACTATCCTGCTAACAGTGCCTATACCAACTATCTAAAAGGAGACGATAGAAGTATCACTCCTAAGGTTACTGTTATGTATCATCGACCGTCTAAGAAGGATCGAAAGGTTTTTGGAGAGTTAGTACCCTATGGCAAAGCATGGAGGCTTGGAGCTAATGAGTTGACGGAGATAGTGTTTCATCAAAAAACAATGATTCAGGATACCGAAATAAACTCTGGCAGATACGGTCTATATGCCGTTGTAAATAGAGATCACTGGGACCTGATACTGAGCAAAGACATACCTGCATGGGGAATACACAATAGAGATACATCTATGGACATGGCTACCATCAGAGTACCCGCCTCACAAGAAGATGAATCAGTCGAGAATCTGTCCATTATATTTGAGGAGGTGGCCAATGGATCTGTCGATATGGTTATTGCTTGGGATCAGACAAGAGCTACCGCCAATATGATTTTTAAGTAGTAACTTAATAGCGTATCCATTAAGCCAGAGCTATCGTCTTTAGATATATTATGAGATCTCTAATCCTAAGTTAGCCTTTTGTTAAAGTATCATAAGGCTCGCTGGCAACCTATATCTTAGAAGCATAATCATATGTATAAACTCTACACATTAGGACTGGCTATAAGTATTATCATAGCTACAAGTTGCGCCTCTTATCAAGGTCAAGCTAACCCTGATGAGGAAATATTTGCTATAGTTTCAGATCAATATGCCACTGTCGAAATGGTCTATGTTGGAGCTACTCCTAATTACCACATAGTTGAAACTCATATCGTTAATCACCAAGAGGTACCAGTTAAGCTTTCTCATGAGCAATTTGCTATCTCAAGTACCAAAAGAGAACGAGATCCCATCCTGCCCTATACGCAAGATGAGGCGATTGCCGCATTATCTCAAGAGCAAAAGAAGATCAAGAAAGAAAAAAAGGGGTCTCTCGTTGCAGGCATCTTGGTCACAGGCTTGACGGCAGCGCTCAATGCTGGAACAGGTCTATCTGTAGCCGAAAATGTCTTTTATACTGCGGAGTCGGCTATATATATCGCTGATGAAAATCGATATTACAACAGAAATATAAAAGGGATAGAAAGTGAAAAAGAGTATATCCAGCAACAGGTGCTCGACCATGAAATCATCCTCCAAGGAAAGACTATCACTAAAGATTTATTGTTCCCCAAACGTAGATGGAAAGGCAAAGTTGAAATCTTATACAAAGGAACTCACACGGATTATATTTTAGAATTTAGTGCTGCGGACTTTAGATCATAGAAGTCCCGTCATAGATCCCATTCATTATTTTAACTTAGCTACCTATAATTATAGATAAACCATAATTAATATCATGATGCAGCCATTGGCAGAGCGCATGCGACCTCAGACATTATCAGACTACGTAGGTCAGGATCATCTGGTAGGTCCCAATGCCGTCCTGTCTAATGCTATACAGCATGGACGGATACCATCTATGATCCTATGGGGTCCGCCTGGCGTGGGCAAAACAACATTAGCCAATCTGTTGGCTAAGAGCCAACAGCGTACATTTTACTCACTTAGTGCCATCAATAGCGGGGTCAAAGATGTCCGAGACACAATCAAGAAGGCTGAAAATGGAGGATTCTTTAATCAAGGTTCGCCGATCTTATTTATAGATGAGATACACAGATTTAGTAAAAGCCAACAGGATTCTCTACTGGGGGCGGTAGAGCGAGGTATTATCACATTGATAGGGGCAACAACAGAAAATCCTTCTTTTGAGGTGATATCTGCTTTGTTATCTCGATGTCAGGTTTATGTGTTAAAGGATCTAGGAGTGGAAGATCTCAAGACCATCATAAAACAAGCCATATCGACTGACTCCTTGCTGTCCAAGAGATCTATTGATATAAAGGAGTATGAATCCTTTCTAAAATACTCTGGTGGCGATGCTCGAAGGCTCCTAAACATTCTTGAGATCTTGATTAATCAATTTGGCCCTACAGATAGTGTAACTATAGATAATGATCTCGTAGAACAAACACTTCAAAATGAGATCCTCAATTATGATAAGTCTGGTGAAAACCATTATGATACTATCTCGGCATTTATAAAATCTATCAGAGGTAGTGATGCCAATGCTACCATCTATTACCTCGCTCGGATGCTCGAAGGTGGAGAAGATCCTAAGTTTATCTGTCGGAGGATGATTATCTCTGCATCAGAAGATATAGGACTCGCCAATCCCAATGCCTTGCTTATGGCCAATACTTGTTTTGAAGTGATCGAAAAGATAGGCCTTCCAGAAGGTAGAATCCCAATGGCTCAATGTGCTGTATATCTGGCTGAGTGCCCTAAGAGCAATAGAACTTATGCTGCGATCAATAAAGCCATAGATCTCGTGCGAAAGACCGGCAATCTATCTATACCATTGCATCTAAGAAACGCCCCAACATCATTAATGAAGGATCTGGGATACGGCGATGGGTATGTATATACTCATACTGACAAACCTGATCAAGACTATTTTTATCTACCTGAACAGATAAAAGGGAGTACATTTTTGGGTGACAAAAAGTAGTTTTTTTAATGCCTCAATTGCTCTTGGAGAAAGCAAAATGTTTTATACAAAAGTCTATAACAAAGCTTTTAATAGTCTAAGATTGTGAAAATACTAATCTATTTTTGGATGATTTAAGCATATTTTATTCGTTTTGTCGTCATATTATTAGGTCATTCAATACATTATTCGGAAGACACGCATTTAGAGGTCATTTTGGACATAACAATTTTCCAAAATGATTTTTTGCAACAATCGATTATTTGATGGCATATTTGTATTGCGAACAAGTGATAGAGTAGATGACTGTTTGCCAATTGAAAAGAGTTAGATAGTTTTGTTTTTCATACGACTTAGGCCACTTAATGAAGTGGCCTTTTTTAATTTATATACCATAGGAAGT
>CAZJHC010000021.1:0-20482 GCA_964545645.1 uncultured Saprospiraceae bacterium | reverse complement strand
GCCTATCTGGTCTCGATATATTACATAAGGAAACTACAACTATGAAGGGATCGTGTATCCCATCTATACGGCTATGTCATTTATTAATGACGATCCTTCTTACTCTTGCACTGCAAGGTCGTGGGCAGGGTTCTCTTCATACCTACCTGGAGTATGCAGTAAGCACTTCTTGTATCAACACTATCGATAATAAAAAAGCGAGCTTCAATAGGTATTTTATCCAGTTAGATATACTTGCGGTGGATCAAGATGTTTCAGCACCAACGCTCTCTAATTTTGAGATTATAGTAAATGGAGGCCAAACCACTCAATTTCATGTAGACTCCACCGAAATCCCTCATACATTAGTTTTAGGTCCTTTTGTCAGCACTGGACAAGGTCAAGATATTATCAATGTGACCTTGAGGTCACTGGATAACGATTTAATAGATTATCTCGAATTAACACAAGTGATTTGCGGATTGACTACCAATAATGGGTTAAATCAACCAGGATTTATCTGTAGAGATGATGATCAGGCAGTATTCGCTCAAGCAGCACCGGTGATTGCCCGTGGAAATAACATTGTAGATGATCTGAACATATATATTATCACCAATATTAGTGGACAAATCCTGGGATATAATAGTACAGGCCTGTTTGATGATTTGGAAGGAGGCATTGGATATCAGATACACTACTATACAGTGGCCTCACATGAATCCAGCAATTTTTTAAGTGGGGTTATTATTGGAGATTCTTACGAAAATCTTCAAGAATCAGCCTGCTACAAATCATGTGGGACCTATGATGTAACTATAACTTGTGAAAACTTTGATCTTGCCCTGCAAAAAGACGTCATAGATGGCCCTGTTTTTAGTATAGGAGATACTGTTGAGTATACTATTACTGTAATTAATGAAGGTTTAGCAACTGGGTATAATGTAGTGGTACGAGATATGATCCCAGAGGGCATGCGATTCGTTGCGAACATTAACCCATTTTGGGGCGCTGATGCTATATCACTGCCTATAGATAGCATACAGCCAGGAGCGACACATACAATTCCGATTAAATTGATTCTGGAACCTACTGTGACAACAATGGAGATCGATAACATTGCTGAAATATTCTTTGCTGCAGATCAAAGAGATGATGATAGTCCAGCATTTGATGATGACAGTACTCCAGACAATGAAGATGCCAAAGAAGATGATATCGACGATGAAAGTATCTTGGTTTTAGAGAGGTTGTGTGCTGAGACCTTCAGTATGACCCTCGAAACCAATAAACCCTTCTGTAAATCAGAAGCCATTAGCTTAATAGCTCATGTTGAGAGCGCACATATGCCGGTAGTATATACTTGGAGATTAGATGGAAACATAGTTTCAACGGATAGTCGCATAGACATAGAAAACCCAACTGCAGCAGATTATGGTCAGTATCAGGTTATAGCATCTGATGGGATGGGTTGCGATATTCAATTAGACATTTTAGTACAAGAGGTAGTAGAGCAAAATATAAATTGTATCAGTAGTATTAATTTGACGGTGGCCTCCGATTGTTCCTTAGGATTGATTCCCGATATGTTAGTGCTCAATCCTGTCTCAGGCATAAACGATTATATACTGGAGATTACCGATGTCAATGGTGACTTGGTAGATGTAGATAATGTCAGTGGCAATGATTTGTCTGCTCCACTGACTGTCAAGCTGGTGCATCCATGTACTTTTCAGACCGTTTGTTGGGCCAATGTCAATGCAGCATATAAGTTGGATCCTGTATTTGATTTTTATAGAGATACAACCCATCTGTCCTGTTTGGATATACAAAATTTAGATCAAAATAGCTCCAGTTATGAGTTGCTATCATCCATAGTCCTTGATGAGCGATCTTTTGACTCGCTATTGCAGCAGAATATATGCTTGCAAGAGTGGGAGACGTATAGTTCGGACATCATTCTAAAAGAATTTGACTGTGGGGATGGACTTATCGCTAGGATATATTCAATACAGTTTAATGGACGGACTGTTCCTCTCGATACAGCCTTAATTAAGGTGAGTCCTATCGAAATAGATTCTATCGTATGGCCTGCAGATATCTCCAATGTTTCTTGTCTTGATGAGATCACTCTTGACGCACTTGACTCTTATCCTATCCTGGTTATCAATGAGGATACAATGATACTAGACATTATAGATCTGGATAAGGATCAAACAAGTGCCTGCAACTTAAGCATAAGCTATGGTGACCAGGAGTCTGGTGGCTTTTGTGCCTTTGGTACCAAGAAGATACTCCGAGAGTGGACGGTGGTAGATTGGTGCAGTGATGAGGTAGACATACATACGCAGCACATATACATTGTAGATAAAGAATCGCCCGAAATCCTAATGCATCGTGATAGTATCGTGTTGGCACTCAATGGGCCCATATGTAGTGGAGATATAGACCTAAGTGGAGTCGTAGATGTCAGGGATAACTGTGATCCTAATCCAGCTATATTCATAGGGGACTACGATAGTGATGGATTGTTTATACAAGGAATAGATGCCGGATATCACAAGATGCAGATCATCGCCATAGATGCCTGTGGCAATGAGGCTATCGATACCATACATATAAGAGTCACTGAGACAACACCACCGACACCGGTCATCTTAAGTAATATAAGTATGACTTATACAGAGAGTAGTTCAACATGGATTTACGGAGATATGTTTGATTCTAATAGTTCTGACGGTTGTGGTCCGGTGACTATTGAGATTGCCCGAGCTTCAGAAATTCAACAGATTAGATCCAATGGCGATTTAGCGGTATGGGAGTTGAGGGATCGATGTGAGGAGGGCTTGGAGAGTGAGGATGCTAACAAAGACGGAGAGATTACGGTAGCAGAGATTTTTAGAGAGCGAATCTTATTTTGCTGTAGCGATGTCGGACAAACGATCAAAATAGCCGTTAGGGTCAAAGATCAATTTGATAATTATACCGACATAGATGCATGGATAAAGGTTGTATCAAAGGATGAACCATTGGCTTGCGATGATGGTGATCCATGTACGATAGGAGACAGAATATTGGACGGTTGTCCATGTCGAGGCGATGTTGATGTATCAGACCTTGATCAGGACGGGATTCCAGACTGCATTGATCAAGACTTCATAGTCTGTATGGATAATGTGACTACATCTATCGAGCGCAATGAACTAGAGCTGTACTTGGACATGGGTGCTACTCCTGGGCAGTGTGAGGAGTTAGCACTTGCAGATATAGGTGGAGAGGTCAGAACATACTATGGCGATATGATTGAGAATGTCACCTTATCCAATAATAACATAGCTAAAACATCAACAGATCAAGATGGACTTTATGCCTTTAAGGCCAATGAAATGTACATCTCTTATGAGCTTAGAGCCAATAAAAATGATGACCCTCTCAATGGGATTAGTGCATTGGACATTGTATTAATTCAGCAATATCTATTAGGCCTTGGGGATTTTAAAGATGATGCCGCATTGTTGGCTGCAGATATCAACGATGACGGGAGGATTACTGCTGTGGATATTGTACAGTTAAGGCAGCTACTCCTTGGACAAACTATGTCATTTCCACAGAATGATAGTTGGATATTCATGCCTGCAGATCCTGGACTAAATCCTGACAACCCATTTGACTATGAGCGACATATCATGATAGAAAGCTTAGAAGAACATCAGATGAAAGAAGACTGGATAGGGATCAAAATAGGCGACGTATCTGGCAATGCGAGCAGCAATTCCAATAAGGCTAATGTTCGTACAATTCGCCAAAAGATGATAAATATTCCACAAATGGATATCCAAAAGGGCGAAGAAGTAATCGTACCATTTTATATGGATAATGGTCAGCGGGCTAAAGCGATACAATTTTCAATAGCGGATAGGAATGAATATACAGTTAAGGGACTAATACCTGGGGCACTATCCATGACTCAGGAGCACTATCACATTTTGGATGAAGGGGGAGGAGTAAATATGGTATGGACCGATGAAAGGTCATCAATGCTTGCCCAAGAAGTACTCTTCTCATTGATCATCGAACCAGTAAAGTCCACTACGACCGCAGATGCCTTTGATATTAATACTGGAGACTTAGTTGATCGACTATATGATCAACATGATGAAGAATATGAACTCATACTAAAAGCCGTAGATCAACATAATAAATATGAGCTTGGCGATGTCATGTATCAAAATGAACCTAATCCGTTTATCGATCAGACCACTATTCCGATAGAGTTGTCGTCTCAAAAAGCTGTGATGATCAGATTTTACAATAGCAGTGGTGCTCTATTGTTAGAGAGGGCTAAGAATTATCCTGCAGGTCGACACGACATATCAATCAGCAGAGAAGAGCTCAATACTCAATCGGGCCCTATATATTATGAAATGATCACTGATCAGGTCAGACTCGTGCGCAAGATGGTCTTGACCAATAAGTAGTTTATTAGTTGTTATCGATATTATTGACTATCTCCTGAGTTTATACGATCAAAAAATTCGGAACAACTTTCTATAATTGCATCGAGTATGCCCCCTTTCTCTAATTCAAAACCAGTCTCTAATGTGATGCTTTGTCCTGCGGAAATAATCATTTGATGGGAAGCCGATATTTGTCCATTAAACGTGGCATTACCATTCTCTCTCATTCTTAAAACACCATGATCGTTTTGAGTATTGTCACTGGATACTTCACATGCCGAGCAAGGGATACAAGCAGTGCCACCACAGTCCACATCCTCTTCTCCTTCATCTTTGATGCCATTGCTGCAAGGATTTATATCTATAGGTACTTCTACATAGTCATATCTTAGGATAAAGTCGAACCCTTCGGACGACCATCTGTCATCCCATTCTATATAGTATATGATACCAGATTCTACCGCCAATGAATCTATAGCGGCAGCGTAGTTTAATCCATTGCCCATATCACATATATCATCTGCATTTTGTTGTGGTGTGAGCTCATCGCAAGTGCCCGACCAAACAAATAATCTCGTATCTACTCCTCCATCACAGGAACTGATGGAGATGTGCCCATCTGTATGTGGTATAAATTTATACCAAGTGGCTCTATCTGCGTTAGTTTGGCTGGCACCATTACCTAACAATCGACTTGGGGCTGTGATGATGGTATCTTTGGTAGTGATATGAATGGTCATTGCCTCAGAGCATGATGTGCCATTACTATTGCGGCACTCGCTAACTGTCTGTCTGATTCTATCCCCGGGTTCCGTGCCAAATCCCAAAGAAAAATTCACACCTCCTTGTCCAGATAGATGACAATAGCTCATTATAGTTCCCCGCTGACCTTCCGAAGTTACATCACAGGAGGTTGTATAACAGTCGTCCAAGGCTTTATTGCCTTCAGGACCCCACTCACATGCATGAGTATGGGGAGATCCAAGATTGTGTCCTAACTCATGAGCTATAACATGAGTTTGCCAAGAGTAATTATTGTTGCCAGATATGCTACTGTTGAGGTTAGAGTAAGAGTATCCTCTATCTTTCTGACAGATGCTATTTACAAAGGCCACACCTCCGCTTTGATTGACATTGTAGGATAGCAGCATAGCCAGATCTGCGTCAAAAGTTTCATTCAGGTGACTTTGAAAGTCGTATAACGATGTACGTACATCATCTTTATCATAAGGATCTAAGGTGGTCCATACATGGATATCATTGATGAGTAGGGTGATTTGCTCATTTTGGTATAATGCGGCAACATCATTCATAACACTGTTGACATAATTGATAACTACAGTGACATCGCTGTTATGGTTTAGATACATGGAGTAATCACATTCTATATAGACTGTTACTGTATCGCCAGAGTTTATTTTTAGCGGGACTGGTTTGTTCTTGGTCTGTGATTGGGTAGGAGGATCTATTGATTCGCATGTCCACTCTTCCTGCGGTTTGTTCCTTGTGTCGTAGATTTCTATAACCCCAGAGGTGTTTGTTTCTAAGACTCTATTGGCATATCTATCTGCGATGATGCCATTGATGCCATCCTGACTTACGTTAATGGTTACCCATGATTGGGGGTCATTCTCGATGACTCCTCTGTAGGTAGTTAGTCTTGACCATTTTAGTTGATTGCCCAGCATGTTTTGTTTCTTTACGATGACAGTCATGTGTGACGTCTCACTGAGAGGAATGCTTATTTTGAGTAGATCGTTTGAGGACTTTAGACTAAAGATACTCTGATCAGCCTCTAAGATATGACTGATACCGTCATTGCCTATCCACTTAAATGGGGATAGCACAATTAGATTCTTTTTAAGCTTAAGCTCTGCTTGGATTTCTTTGTAAATGTTCGATTCATGCGTTACTTCCTGTGCGATACATAGCGACAGGGCATGACACATTAAGAATATCAATAGGACAATTTTCGGCACAGCAATGTTTTCAGTTGTTAGCCGACTGTCTTTAGATTGGATTTTTTGGATGTACTATATGGCGATGGTTAGCTGCCATTATAGAGATTGAATCCTTTGGTGTTTTTGGTTGTTATAAAGATGGCGTACGGGAATTCAAGAGCCACATGATGATTGTGCCCGATAGTGTAAACTAAATGTCATTATTGTATATTATAGGTAAGGTGCTTGTAGGCAATCGGTTACCGTGATAAGAACATTATAAAAAAAGCATGAAAAACTACATTGCAATTATATCCTTAGGAGTTTTATTAATTTCTTGTAAATCATATCCAACACAAGACCTAAGCAGCTACGATAATCACCCTACAGATTATAGTGATCTAGCGCATTGGGCCGCTCATCCTGATAAGGTAGATCCATCTGATAGGACACCAGGAGGAGATAATCAATCCACAAACCCTGGGGCGAGCACTGATGTGTTCTTCTTACATCCCACAACCTTTACAAGTTATAAAGGGGACCTATCTTGGAATGCGGATATTCATAACACGTCGCTTAATGAAAAGACTGACAACAGTACCATACTCTATCAGGCGAGTGCGTTTAATGTAGATGGGAGAGTATATGCTCCAAGATATCGACAAGCACATATCCATGCTTTTTATACAGAGGATAGGGTTGAAGGTGATCGGGCTTTAGATGTCGCATATAAAGATGTAAAAAACGCCTTTGACTATTATATGGAACATGACAATAAAGGAAGAAATATTGTTATCGCCTCTCATAGTCAGGGGACAAGGCACGCAGCCCAGTTGCTCAAAGATTACTTTGATCAGCGGCCATTGCAAGACAAGCTAGTTGCCGCTTATATTATTGGCCTTCCAGTTAAGAAAAATGAGTTTAACACGATCAAACCGTGCTCTAATGCTGATGATACAGGATGTTTTATCTCATGGCGGACCTTCAAAACTGGATATACTCCTGAAGACCACTCTAACGATAATATATCAGTTATCAATCCTCTAAGTTGGACTACCACTAATGAGCTGGCTACCAAAGATCAAAATATCGGAGGAGTCTTAAGAGATTTTGATAAAGTCATCCCTCATCTCGTCAATGCTCAGGTACATCAAGGGATATTATGGGTTAATAAGCCAAAATTTCCTTGGAGCTTCCTGTTTACTCGCAAGAACTATCATATTATTGATATCAACCTCTTTTATACCAATATCAGAGAAAACGTAATAAACAGGATTAACGAGTTTAATGCTTTATCCTCTGATTAATGGGCTGCCAGCTAAAGCCTGCATTGTCAACAGAAAAACTAATAGGGCATAAACAAAGGAAGCTACTATGATGATGAGTTTTTGTCGACTGAGTGAATCGACCTTCATAACAACCCAATAGCTGATCAATGGGATAATCTGAATTGAATGCAAACCAAGAAAATGCCCAATTCTCAAATCACCTCCGCTCTTGCTCCAATTGACAAAGGGTAAACCAGCTCCACCATCTGACACGCCAATAGAATGTTGCATATTAGAGATCATTATGCCCCCAATCATATTGCCTGCTACGAAAATGACCATGGCGAGCCTTACACCCAATAGATAGTTGGGTTGCAAGTTGTCGTGCTTAAAAAAATACATGATCATTAAAATTACTATACAAACGGTATTGATCGTGACGAATATGCCCATAGTACCAAACATTAATGCGTCCATACTGGAGTCAAAATTGAAATGGCTTCTGACGCCTCTGCCGCCTTGTATTAGGATTATAACAATCTCTATGAACATACTTAAGAATACTGTCCATAGTAATCCTTTTTTGAGTCTATGCCAGGGCTTTTGGATATCATGTAGTAACCAAGAAAATGCCCAAAAATAAAAGGCAAGAGAAATACAAAACTTCATTGGTTTAATCCAAGCGTTGATGCCCAAGACGGTGCGGTCATCAATTAGCAATGGTATGATGAGGAGTCCAAAGGTGATCAGCATAATCCACCCTGAATAATACATTAAGGAGCTTCTCCTTTTTAATTCTGCAAAGAATTCAGAAATTCTCATGATCAAATTTTTGAGTCTTAATATTTCTAATAGTCACATAGAGAAATAACCCAATCGGGCCTGCAAAAAAAGTAAGCAACTGACATGGTAGCAAGATCAGTCGATGGATACCGTGTTTGACCGAGTCATTATATTCCCAGGTTCCTATCCATAGGTCAAATGCTAAGTAATGGACCCAACCGAGGAGTATTAGATTTTTATTAGAAAAGAGTATCGCCAACTCGTCCAAAGAACCAAAGCCTCCAGCTCCCATCTCTCCAAAATGTGCGATCATAAGATATAGATAAAGACCACTCAATAAGATAGGTATAATAGCACCTTGAACTATGAGCCGTGTGTATTGCCATCGTGGTACTATGATTAGTAATATCCAGCCAAACATCGCCGAAATATTGGCAATCGAGAATAACTGATCTGCATCCATAGCGTTTATTTTTAAGTCTTCTTAAACTTAGTGATTTTTGTCTGGGATGAGTCAATATATAGATAAACATTGTATTAGCCTTATCATTTACTTGGGCTCCTTTCGGATTTTTAAATAATAAAAAGGACATTTGACTGGATTTTTACGTTATATCCTAAATCTTAAGAAGAATATGAAATCTACCATAGTACTATTTGCAACGCTGACACTCTTGTTGATCACCAGTTGTGGTGGTGATGATGAAGTAAGTGGATTGTCAATATCTGATTACGTCTCAGATAATAATCTCAATACTACAGTTACCTCTAGTGGTTTGAACTATGTCATCCAGACTCCTGGTAATAACAATCGACCTGTAGAGACTTCTAATGTTACTGTGAATTATATAGGGTACTTCCTTAATGGCGATACCTTTGATTCAGGAAATAATATCTCGTTTCCATTGAATGGAGTTATAAGAGGCTGGACCGAAGGCCTTCAATTAATCGGAGAAGGCGGTACCATCACTTTGTTGATTCCATCTAATTTGGCCTATGGTCAGTTTGGTCAAGGCAGCATCCCGCCCAATACCAATATAGCTTTTGATGTAGACTTGATTTCTGTTAACTAAGATTGACACAAGTGGGATTGGTCGATAGATTATTGTTAATCTCCGCATTCATTTGTAATACTGCGTTAACAGTTCGGACAGATCGGATTAGACTCCATTAAGAATGAAAGGAGGTCTATGGATATACTTTTCCCTATTGATATTGTTGATGATGGCATGTGGTCAAGAGGATGTAGATTCTGAAGAGCTGATTTTGATCGAGGATTTTTTATCTGATAGGACGGATGCTTTTGAGTTTGTGAGTGAAGACCTTTACTATTCTATTATTGACAGTGGGAGTATTGAGTCTCCTTCATTTAATAGTACCGTAATTATTAATTATCGCCTTTATAGCCTCCAAGAGGTACTGTTGGATTCCCTACTTGAGGATTTGACTATTGAATTTGATCTGTTGATTAATGGGATCATAACAACACTACCGCAGATAGGTAGGGGTGGCCGTATGTTAGTAGTTATGAGCTCTAATCAAGCCAATGGCGATTTAGTTGATATGCGGGTGCCTCCCAATAGTCCATTGTTTATAGATATCTCATTGATTGATCACTACACAGACATTACCGAGTATCATCAAAGATTAATAGAGACCTATCTTGTAACTAACGAATTACCAGATTCCATAGAATCGGGCGACTCGTTTTACGTCGTAGAGGCTGTGGGTAGTTTGACGCCTGTAGTTGATACGAGCATAGTGTCTATGACCTATGTTGGCTACTTTCTTGATGGCATGATCTTCGATGATCGATATATTGAGACGGATACAACATTTGTGCTATCGGAGGCTATCCGAGGATGGCAAGATATATTGGTCAATTTTAATTTAGGTGGTTCTGGTACTATGCTTATCCCTTCAGAATCAGCCTACGGTGAGGCTGGTACAGATTTAGTGCCTTCAGATACGCCTGTCTTATTCGATTTTAGTATAACTCGAATAGAATAAATATTCTTAGTTAGCCTTAGAGATAGCATCATTGATGCCTTTGACATTTATACTATGATGTGATGTATCATAGATGGCATTTCCTTTTTTGATTATGATGGTTTGAGGAGATTGATGAACTACACCATATCTACTGGCGATAGCATTTGAGATATCTCTGTGTGAGAGCAAGTCTAAGTAATAGAATTTAGCATTTTCATTTAGCTCATCTAACTCTGACTCAAGTCGATACTTGGCAGCACTACTGATACCGCATGTGACACTATGTTTAAATAGGACTATAGGTTGTTTGTGAGATTCTTGGTCTATAGTATCTAAGCTGGCTATGTTATCAAGAGTGTGCCACTTCGCAGGAATATCTGCTTTTATAGATTGTTTTATTCTGTCGAGGATACTCATTTCTATTCTTTATAAAATGGTAACATGGTAATTAGATAAAAAGTTGCTAAAATATCTTGGTCTGTAGTCACTCGGACATAAGGCTTGTTAACTCGTTGATTATCAGGTCAATCTGCAAATCTATGGACATAATGCCAGACAATTCTTGTTTTTGACAGTTGAGGTTGGTGATATCGTATGGGCCCCAATTGATTGATATATCAGTGAGCGTTTCATTCTTTATTCCTCTCAGCATATCATGTATCTCCCCTTGAGCACGAATTACATATGGGTTGAGATCAAAGGTGAGCATTTCATTGAGTTGATCATGTATGAATCCTTTTTTGAGCCATACCCCCGTTTTGTGCAATATGTTTTTGGTAGTAAGGTCCCAGATGATATCCTCACAATAGAGTGTGCCATCCCGATATATGGGCCTGCCTTCCAACTGTATTGAGCCATTAAAAGATCCAGTAGTACTTGCTATGACTCCGAGGCGTTGATCACCTCCATATATTGTCAAATCGGTTATTTTGACCACTCTTTTACCATTCTTAAACGACTTGTTCAAAAATTGCTGTTGAGCCAGATCGGTTAGATAAGTATAGTTGAGTTCTATGCCCAGATTGATGTTGCTGATATCACCGATCTTATCATTCCAAGTAAATGGAGGGAGCTTCAATGATTCTGGAGTGATCGGTTTAGAAGATGTAACTTGTGTTGTAAATGGAGCATATATTTTACCACTGACCATGGATTCTTCGTTGGTCCAAGGTGTCATATGAATGCTATCCGCTGACATACTAATCCATCCGCCGACGGTGCTATCCAGTTGATAAGGTGTCAGTAGAGGAGTTACAGCTGTTGCTATATGTTCGGCCAAATCAAAATGTTCTTTTAGGCTCTGATCAATATTTTTTTCGAGGAGTGGCTTAATATGCTCAGTCAATCCCTTGGTTAAGCGTTCTATTGGGATATCTAAAAACCCTAGTTTAATCTGCGGAGGCTGGGTCCACTCGTAATCCAATATATCTGTATCACAGGATAATGCCCATTGATCGTTGATGTCTATTTCGCTCAGTATCGTTAATAGTAACTCTCCGTAGACGCTCCAAGTGCCTAGGAGTGTATTCTTATCAATATCTATATGCAGCGGCAGTTTGGTCAATATGCGTTTGTCTTGGAGAGTAATAGAACTAGACTTCATCCGTGTGATATGGACTGTTGCCTCTTGCTCCGGGAAGCTCCAAGATTCATTGAAGATAGAATCCAGATAACTATTGAGTTGCTCGTTGATTGCTTGTTTGGAGATTTGATAGCTGAAGGAAATTGTAGAAAGAGGCAGGTTCATAGTTAATGCTTCTTGAGGCATGTGTTGTTTGGCTACTTTATGAATGATCGGTTTTTTACTCTGACAACCCCACAAGAGAAGGATCGAATTTAGTAGGATGAAAAATCTAAAATCGTAATGGATCAAGTGTTTTGTTTTCTGTTAATAGATAAAAATAATAAGAGGCTTAACAATAAGTTGCTAAACCTCTTAATCATGAAAAATTATTCCTTTAATATATTCCTAATAGGTGTGTTCATGCACGATCTCTTGATAGGCATATAGAATCTTTTGATGTCCATCAATTATCATGTCATGGTCCGAAGGGAATGATTCGATCACCCCTTCATTTCTATCCCTAAACCTACTGGAGAGAGCTCTGCGGTCTCCTTGCACTCTTACTTGCTCACTTACAAAGTCGATCGTGATCTCGATTGGCTCCTGAGTCAATGCTCTACCTGTATCATAATCATTGATCGCTGCGACGGCGATAATTGCGGCAGACTTAGAGCGCTGTATCAGTCGAACACGAGCGATTAATGTCTCTTCGATTCTTTCTTGGATGATATTGCCCAAGGTGTCTCGGACTAGCTCACCTCGTCTGTTGACTTTGTCTACCCATCTCTCTGTCGTCTTCGTCTCCGTATGGCGATCAACCACTTCTCTTTCAGGAGAGATATTGGCATCGATAATAGACAGCGTACTTGTCAAGTCATATGTGCTACGAGCATTGGGATCTAAGTAGTAGTTTACCCAAGGCTTGTTACGGATCTCACCGATATAGTTGCTGGATAATGTTTGGAGCATATGATCCTCAATGTTAATAAGTACATGAGTAGTGCCGAGCTCCTTACTTATGTCACGGAGGCGATCTGCCTCCTTGTAGTTCCTATAGTATGTCAACGTTCGGATAAAGGCGCTATGAGCTCTTCTGGCCAATAGAGGATCATTGTTGGTCTCAGCATCGGCTAACAACCTCTTGCCATCCATATAATGCTCAGCAGCGGCATTTTCTGCGGCGAGTGCTTTCAATTCTATCGTATTGACCATGCCAAAACTGGCCACATAACCATCCTTACTTATAAGCGGCAGGAATGGACGAATCTTTTCCTGACGACGCTCTATCGTGTTATAGATATCATAGATCTCATCCCATGAGCGAGCATCACCCTTAGTTTTGAGATAAGCTACTTGGTCTAGATCTCTTGCGCTTACCTTGGCAAACGCCTGTTCTAATCCTTTGACATACTTGGTCTTTTTATTCTTCTTGCCTGAGAGCTTTCGAGCAGCTTTATCTATGGCAGCATCGTAGTTGCCTTCATCTACAAGCTTTTGAATATCTGCACATCCATACATGAGTATGGTTAATGTGCCAATGGCTAAGGTGTAAAGTAAATGTTTCATAGGCTTCAGTTTAGAGGAAGACTATGATAGACGAGCTTGTGTTAATCAATGAGGAAAGGTTAATTAAAAATTAACTCAATCGCCAGTGACTTAACAGGATATTATGAACTGTAGTGTAGATTAGATGACATCCAATGCCTGGACGAGATAGGTCAAGACAAATGGAAGTGCTACCCAGAACCATGAGTTAGCCCATATCAACATAGCGATCATGATCACTAGTGATACTAAGAAGTAGATCCAATATTTGCGAGTTGATTTGACTGCCTCTGCCATGATATATGATTATCCTGCAAATTTAAAAGGTTATATAATATAGACAAGGCGAAAATGGGCAAGTAGTAGGAGATAAAATGAATCTAAATAGGCTCATTTAATGAATAATGCGAGAAGAATATCCTCAGTTATCTTTATCAAGAAATAATGCATTGAGCTCTACGGATGACGTCTAACGAAAAGCATATAAGCTTTTTAAACATAATCCAGTTATATTCTAAGATGATACTATATTACCCACTATCCGCTCCCCGTGATCTCTGGTATTTTCTATAAAGAGCTTGCTCGTCAGCATACCGGCATTTATAACACCAGCGACATAGACGCCTTTTTGGGTGGTTTCTAAGGTCTCAGGATTATAGTGTGGTTTGTGATCATCAGATTTATTGATAGGGACCAAGAGCTTATGGAGTAACTCAAAGTCTGGTTTGTAACCTGTCATAGCCAGTACAAAGTCATTTTCAATGGTCCATTGCCTATCAGCATTGCGTAGGGCGACATGTGTATCTGTAATCTCTACTACTTCCGTTTTAAAGTGAGCCTTGATGGATCCTTCTTTGATTCTATTTTCGATATTCGGTTTGATCCAATACTTGACTTTGGGATAGATCTCATGGGAGCGTATGGCCATAGTTACTTCTGCGGCTCCCTTCTGCCAACATTCCAGAGCAACATCACAAGCACTATTGGCAGCACCGATGATTAAGACTTTTTGCCCTACATATGGATGTACCTCATCATAGTAGTGTTTAACTTTAGGAAGTTCTTCGCCAGGTATGTTTAATAATCTCGGGGTATCATAGAATCCTACCGTTACGGCAATATTCTTGGTAGTATAACTCCCTCGTGATGAATGGACAGTATAACCACCAGTATGTGTTTGGTCTACAACCGTGACTTCTTCATAATAGTGTATCCTTAGTTTGTAACTTTCGACTATTCTGCGATAGTATTCGAGAGCTTCTCGTCGAGTGGGTTTGTCTGTATGTGAGATGAAAGGGATGTCTGCGATCTCGAGATTTTTGGAGGTGGAGAAGAAGGTCATGTTGGCCGGAAAGTGATAAATTGAATTAGCCAATACTCCTTTCTCGATAATGAGATAATTAAGTCCAGCCTTCTGAGCCTCGACTCCCACACTGATACCCGTAGGTCCGCCGCCGATGATGACTAAATCATACATAGCTTAGGTACTCTTGTGTATGACAAACTATATCTAACGAAATATTATCTGATAATGGTAACATCTCCTTCGCTCTCAAACTCATCGCCATCTATCGAATATGATGCATAATAAAAATAGGTCGTAGCTGGTTGCTCCTTCCCGTTATTATTCTTCATGCCATTCCAGCGAGTATTGATATTATCAGTTTCGAAGACCTTGTTGCCCCATCGGTTGTATACACTCAGTTCATAGTTGTTAAAAGTGACGTTGCCACATGACATTTCTTCGGGTCCGAAGGTGGTGTTGCGATTATTGTTGGACGCTGGATAGATGGCGTTGGGCCACTCGAGGCAGTCCATACCTTCTGGTGGTGGAGGGACAACGATACATCCTTCTATATCTTCATCGCTCACGGTTATGGTGGCCACTTCTGTATCACCACATATGTCGGTCACGGTTACCGTATAGGAGCCAGCTTCTGTAACGCCGATGATGGCAGTCGTCTCTCCTGTAGACCACAAGAAAGACTCTATTCCAGATCCGCCCGATATCAGCTGAAACACATTATTAACATTATCACAATTACCATTAATATCAACTGTCAATGGAGTCAAAAACTGATTTTCTACAATCTGAATAGTCGTCTCTCCGGGACAAAATTCTGCCATGTTTTCTACGGTATATTCTCCAGGCTGACTTACTACGATTGAACTTACTCCTATATCTCCTGTCGACCACATGAGTTCTTCGATAAGGAAGTCTCCGGTGGCATTAATGATTAAGGTGTTGTTTGTACATAGATTTTCTCCTGATACACTCAAAGCGGGATTGTTGGTGATCGAAAAATCTGTTAGATCTATAGCCGCTTGAGCTGGGTTGCCACAGTCATCTATGATCATTGCACTATATTGCATTAGGTCTGTCACAATGATTATGGGCTCATCTCTTTGTCCAGTAGACCATTCTATAGATACAATTGGGTTGCTGGCAACTACATTAAGTGCCAACTCTCCTGTGGCGCAAAAGTTGGCAGTGTTAACCTCTATCTCAGCCATAGGAAACTCTGATTGAGTAATATTGGCTGTATCACATAGCGTAAAACATTCTTCTATCCCAACAACTACATTTAAGATATATTCGCCAGGTTCTGTCACCACTCTGATACTATCCATTACACCATCAGACCAGAGATAAGCTGTCGCTCCTCTCACTGTCCCATCCAGTGTGAACATGATAGGATCTTGAGGACAGTAAGAGGTGTCCCTCAGTTGTAACAGAGGAGGATCAAAATTGCCGTATGGTAATGACAGTACATCTATGCTATCCATCTGATCTTGGATCATTGATATATGAGTTAGCGTGTCTGTCTTAAAGAAGATCGAATCAAACCTAAAATAATTCATGGCATCATGGCACAGAGTCGTTCCATTTTCATCCAGCTTGGTCAGTGAAGGTATCGTTGTTGTAGAATCTAACCGGCTGCTTGAGGTTAAAAATACCGGACTTATACTATCAGGTGCTACTAATCCACCTCTGGTGATATCTTGACCCGTACTTGCCTTTAGCACAGTCTGATATTCTATGAGACTATCCATAGTCATTCTGATGATCACTGGCAATACCTCATTAGATAATAGATCTAACCTTTTGACGGCAATGGCCATACTTGTGTCCCCTAATGCTTCTATCTCTATTGGTATGGCATCGAATCCTCCACTTACTGGTGTTATAGATCTTGATTCAACATAATTGCCTAGCGAGTCTACCCTGAGGATCATACCTGTGGAGGTGCTGCCAGCTTGGGCGGCAAGGACTACAATACTCTTATCTACCATCTCGTCTAAGCTCATGGCTGATTGACTTAACCCACTACCTAGGTCAGCCGTGTAACTTTTCATCCATTGTACCTGGCCCGCTGTATCCATTTTGGCAAGGAATAGTTGGTGATCCTCTGACATTGTATTACCTACCAACATGACGGTAGAATCAAGTAAAAATGTGGCATCCCTTATGGTGGCCGATAGGGTGTTACCATTAGTATCTACTATGGACCATTCCTGGCCAAATTTTATTGCACCTGCAGTATCTATGGCTGATAGGAATGGATTATTGCCCGTATCCGTCGATTGATTAGTGATATGCAATACTCCTGAAGTCTCCATACTAACAAGATTAGATCTAAACCCATTATCTCTAAAAGTATCTTCAGCCTCTCCAGTTAACTTGGTCCAAAGTACATTTCCTTGATTATCAACTTTTACGACAAGTTTGTTTAAACTATCTTTTTGTAGTAGCGCAGAGAAAGCTATAGTACCATCATATAAGACTTCTACTTCACCGAGCTCTGAGATAAATACATCCTCTTCTAAATCAAAATCATACTCATTACTCCAGTTAATGGTGCCTTTTTGATCCAGGTTGGTGAGATTTATCTTCTCGTTTTCGCCCTCATCATTGATCTGTAGACTGAGCATGAGATACCCACTTCCTAACTCATGAAGGCTCGTAGATAAGACATTGTCAGTTGTGGTATATAATCTTTCAAATTGATCTTGGGCAGTCAATGATACTGTTGATAACAGGCATATAGATAAGATAAGTTGATATAGATATTTCATAAAATACATTCTTCTTGATGGTCGCAAGACTTTTGGCAAGCAAATCACTCCCAAATTTAGCTGATTTAACTAATTAAATAGAGCCTTGTCAGTTATGTCAATATATCAATAACGCAATCAGAGATAAAATTGGTTATCATGTGATCATTATTTATAAAAATTATGGATTTAATTCAGTCCAAACTGCAATTGCCCTGTGGGCAAATACTACCTAATCGCCTTTGTAAGGCTGCTATGACAGAGCGACTGTCTCATGATGACTATATGGTCAATGATCAACACATCCATCTGTATGAGACTTGGGCTCAATCTGGATTCGGATTGCATCTATCGGGCAATATCATTGTAGATCATAAACATCTTGAGTCGGCAGGTAACCTCATCGCTACCTCGACAAAACATATAGCTGGATTAAAAACGATGGTCGATGTAATTCATCAAGCTGGGAGTAAGTTTTGGGCACAACTGAGCCATGCAGGGAGGCAGACCAGTTATCTCATTAATGCTGCCCCTCAGTCTGCTTCCAAGGTTTGGCTTAAGAGAGGTGGATTCTATTTGCCTCCCAAGGCTATGTCCTTAAGTGATATTAACGAAGTCATATATAAGTTTAAAAACGCTGCTGATATATGTGTCCAAGCTGGATTTGATGGTGTACAGATACATGCCGCACATGGATACTTAATCAGCCAGTTCTTATCTCCATATACTAATAAGAGAGAAGATCAATATGGTGGAAGCTTGGAGAATCGATCTCGACTCTTGTTATCAATAATCGATGAGGTAAGGAGCGCTATAGGTCCAGACAAGGCCTTATCAATCAAGTTGAATAGTACAGATTTTCAAAAAGGAGGGTTTACTCAAGAGGACTCAATAGACGTCATAAGAATGATATCAGATAAAATAGACCTACTTGAAATATCTGGTGGCACATATGAAAAACAAGCCATGATGGGAGAGCATCAAGAGGGCTCTACAGCAGAAAGAGAAGCCTATTTTTTGACATTTGCAGAGCGTATTATGAAGTCCAGAGCTGTACCACTGATGGTGACAGGAGGGTTCAGAGTTAGAAAGTCTATACTAAGGGCTTTAGATGCTCAGGTATTGGATATGGTTGGGTTGGCCAGGCCTTTCTGTATATACCCGCACTTGATGAACGACTTCCTTACGGGTCGATTAGAGGTTTTGGAAGATCCATTTATTCCAGCCAAAAAGTCTTTTTTAAAGTTTTCCTCACAAGGCGGCTATTATGCGAAGCAGATCGTAAATATTGCTTCTGGCGGTGTGCCAGATTTATCTCTTGATGGAGATGTAGGAGGAACGTTTGTTATGAAACATGAGATGAAAAAAGCCATTAGTAAAAGGCTCTTTGGTAAACCCTAATATAGATTCTGATGAGGGTATCGTAATTTATCGATCTGTGATGCGTTAAGTCAGAATAAATACCAAATTTGATATGAAAAAACTATTATTCTTAATGCTGTTGACAACTACTATTGTTGCCAATATAGTAGCTCAATCAGACAAGTCACAGCGCAAAAGCCCTCCTGTGCAAGTGAAGCAGGAGATTGATAATGTTATGATCACTATTGATTATAGTAGTCCCAGAGCCAATGGAAGGGAACTATTTGGAGGATTAGTTCCATATAACGAAGTATGGCGTACTGGAGCTAATGAAGCTACAACCATCACAGTGTCGCAGGACGTCAGGATCAATAATCAAGAGTTAAAAGTTGGGACCTATGCTTTGTTTAGTATACCTGGAGCACAGGAGTGGACTATTATATTTAATTCGGTTAGTGACCAGTGGGGTGCCTACGATTATGATGCTTCCAAAGATGCGCTCAAAGTGATAACAACGGTAGAATCCAAAGATGACTATACTAATGAATTCTCTATAGATTTCAATGATGGAGGATTTGTGATCTCTTGGGGCAATGTCGAGGTGCCAGTTGCAGTGTCTGCCATCTAACTAAAGTAAACTATCTATAGATTAATGAAACTATTGAGCATGTGATTGGCATTGTTACCTTTGTAACTAATAATTAACTTAAAAGCTATAATTACAACATGGGTTTATTTTCATTTATTAAAAACGCTGGAAAGAAAGTTTTTTCAAAAAAAGCATCAGAACCAGTATTATCAGCCGAGCAGGAAAAAATTAAGTCATTGGAATCTGCCGTGGCAACTCTGGGAATACCAGTAAGTGAGTTGAAAATCGAGCTTGCAGAGCAAGTGATTGTTTCAGGAGCTACAGGAACCAACGCTGATAGAGAAAAATTAATCTTGGCATTAGGTAATGTAGATGGTGTAGGAGCAGTGGCTGACAATATCAGCGTTCTAAATCCAGAGCCTGAGTCCATCTTTCATGAGGTTAAGAGCGGAGACTCATTATCTAAGATCGCCAAAGAAGTATATGGTGATGCGATGAAGTATAATGCAATTTTTGAGGCTAACAAGCCTATGCTCAGCCATCCTGATAAAATATATCCAGGTCAGATCTTGAGGATTCCGCCTCTTGGCTAATCAAGGCGACCACAAGATCGAAGCAAGAGGAGTAAGTCAATGATTTACTCCTCTTTTGTTTTTTGGTCGATTATCGCTCTTGGATTGTCGATAGTATCGAACTCATATATTTCAATTCAATGTTTATTGGATGAAAGCATTTGTCATGAGTTTAATAAGAGTTTTGTTGTCGATTATCCTTCCTCCCTTGGCAGTAGTAGATCAGGGCTGTGGATCTTTCTTAATAGTGTGCATACTAACGATTTGTGGTTGGGTGCCTGGAGTAATCGCTGCACTGATTATCTTGAATAACAAAGAATGTTAATTAAGAATCAATCAAAGTAACAAGGAGTTGTCCCAGATCAAAACTTTGAT
>CAZJHC010000020.1:0-20841 GCA_964545645.1 uncultured Saprospiraceae bacterium | reverse complement strand
TATTCGTGGTGGCGAAGCGCCTGTCCCGACATTTCGGAGGGAAGCTACCACGCCAATTTATTCGTGGTGGCGAAGCGCCTGTCCCGACATTTCGGAGGGAAGCTACCACGCCATTTTCGAATTCGGCTGCAAATATAGACCAAAATCATATTCAAAGAAATAGAACCATTATCTTAACGCCATGATTTTTCCTATTGGCGATACAAATGTAACAGGAGGCCACAAGCCATACTTTAGTTATTCACTTATTGCGCTCAATATTGCCATCTTCCTTATCCAAGTCATGACTCCAGGCAATCTAGTCTGCGACTTTGCAACCATACCACATGACGTCTCTGAAGGGAGCCGTCTTTTCACCTTGTTCACCAGTATGTTTTTGCATGGTGGATGGATGCATCTTATAGGCAACATGATGTTCCTATGGATTTTTGCTGATAACATTGAAGCCATTGTCGGCAGCAAGGCCTTTATAGCCTTCTATATAATTGGAGGTCTTTTTTCTGCCATTGCACATGTTATTGTGGATCTTTCCACTGGCGGTGCTGTTACGGCAGGTTGCTGTGCACCGTGCGCCACAGAGATCAGTTGTGTGGATGCTGAAAGTCTATGTGCAGGTTTTATTCCTTCATTAGGGGCCAGCGGCGCTATTGCGGCTGTCATGGGAGCCTACGTAGTTATGTTTCCTAAGTCCAGGATTCGAGTTCTTTTCTTTCTCATCACCTTTGAGATTGCTGCCATTTATTTTTTAGGCTTTTGGTTCTTGGAGCAATTGTTTTCGGGAGTAGGGGCTATAGGCCCTATGGCCGGCACTGGCGGCGGAGTAGCTTGGTGGGCACATATTGGTGGGTTTGTCTTTGGTTTGGTCTTTGGATATTTGAATAAAGGCAAGATGAAAGAGGTATATCACACATCATAAGACAAAAAATACGTCCTGGGCCTTTTATCATCCGCTGATTAGTATTACTTTCGCAGTCCTTTTTAAAAATCAGATTATGCAGGTCGTTCAAGTAACTACACAGGAGAGAGCCGATTTAGGAAAAAAAGCTACTAAAGCTCTAAGAAAATCAGGACATATTCCAGCAGTTGTGTATAGCAAAAATGGGGTGACTCATTTCTCTACTACACATAAGGCAGTCAAGAAAATGGTCTTTACTCCAGATTTAAAAGTTGCTGAATTAGAGCTTGCGGGAGGAACCAAGCGTGCCTTAATTAAGGACATTAATTTTCATCCAGTGACTGAGGAAATCATGCATATTGATTTTATTGAGCTGATCCCTAACCATCCAGTGAAGGCTGATGTGCCAGTAAAGTTCAAAGGTGTTTCTCCGGGAGTAAAAGCTGGAGGAAAATTGATCTCAGGCCTGCGTACAGTGAAAGTCAAAGCGACTCCAGAAGTATTGGTCGATGAACTATTTGTCGATATCTCTTCTTTACAATTGTCAGAGGCAATAAGAGTGAAAGATATCGAGGTTCCAGAAGGACTAATCATTGATGTTGAACCTGCCACTCCGATCGCCGTAGTAGAGGTGCCAAGAGCCCTTAAGAGTGCTGATGCTGGAGATAGTGCAGCTACAGAGGGAGAAGAAGGAGAAGCAACAGAATAGTCTTTATCTATTATCTCAGACAAATTGGTTTTTTACTTTTAGTTGTACTGCTGTACGAATGTAGTAGTATTGACGCTCCTCGTAACTCAACAATCTCTGATAGAAACCAAATTGTCAATAGGGCCAACAAACAACTCGGTTCTACCTATAAGTACGGCGGGAGAGGACCTAACAGCTTCGACTGCTCGGGGTTGGTTGAGTATTTATATAGCCCACTAGGCTATCCACTCCAGGGTTCGGCCCAGCACATGTCCGAATCAGCAAGAGGAATAGATATTGAAAAAGCACAGCCAGGAGATCTGGTCTTTTTTAAAAGAGATAAAGGACCCATCTTTCATGTAAGTATTATTACAGCCTATGAAAAGGGGTCATTACAGGTAATCCATAGCACTAGCTCTAGAGGAGTTATCATCGAAAATATTTTAAGCTCACCATATTGGAATAACAAGATTCATAAAGTCATATCTTTAGCGTCTTTACAATAAAACCAACTCATGAGCTTTTGGCGACTGCTCAAATCATTATTTAGTACTACTATGAAAACGCAACGAACGAATATCATTTTATTTGGCCCTCCTGGCTCAGGTAAAGGAACACAGGCAAAAATGTTAGAACAGGAATTTGGATTGATTCAGGTATCAACAGGAGACTTATTTAGATACGAACTGGGCAATAATACCCCATTAGGGCAGAAAGCTCGATCATACATGGACAAGGGGCAACTCGTGCCCGATGAAGTGACCATAGGAATGCTCAAGAATAAAATCAGTCAGTTCCCAGATTGTGGAGGATTCATTTTTGATGGTTTCCCTAGAACTATCCCTCAAGCCGAGGCTTTAGATCAACTACTCAATGAATCTAAAGAAAGTGTCAATCAACTGATCGCCCTAGATGTTGACGATGATGAAATCGTCAAGAGACTATTAGAGCGAGGCAAATCTTCGGGGCGTGCAGATGATGCTAGTGAAGATGTCATTAGAAAGCGCATCAACGTGTATAAATCTGAAACAGAGCCAGTCTATAAGTATTACGACGAAAGAGACAAATCAATAAAAATTGCCGGTGTAGGATCTATAGAAGAAATTAACAGCCGACTCAAAGATTTAATAGCCTCCATAAAGTAACCCATTGTCCGAGAGAAACTTTGTTGACTATGTGAAAATTTGCTGCCGATCAGGAAATGGTGGTGCTGGTAGCAGTCATTTCTTTAGAGATAGGCTTCAACCTCGGGGAGGCCCCGATGGTGGTGATGGTGGCAAGGGTGGAGACGTAATATTGAGAGGTAATTCGCAATTATGGACTCTATTACACCTCAAGTATAGAAAACATGTCATCGCAGGACACGGCGAATCTGGAGGAGCGTCCAGAAAATCAGGGTCACAAGGAGCAGATATCATATTAGATGTACCATTGGGTACGGTAGCAAAAGATGCTGAAACTGGTGAAGTAATGTTTGAAGTAGTAGAAGAAGACCAGACTTATACTTTGGTTAAAGGGGGTAAAGGTGGATTAGGTAATTCTAATTTTAAATCTTCAACTAATCAATCGCCCAGATATGCGCAACCAGGCATCCCAGGCAAAGAAGAGTGGAAAGTCTTAGAGCTCAAGGTTCTTGCGGATGTTGGGCTCGTGGGATTTCCTAATGCGGGCAAGTCTACCTTGCTTGCAGCAGTCAGTGCCGCCAAACCAAAGATCGCCAATTATCCCTTCACAACATTAACGCCCAATTTGGGCATAGTGGCTTATAGAGGAGGAAAATCATTTGTCATGGCAGATATCCCGGGCATCATAGAAAAAGCGCATGAAGGCAAAGGATTGGGGCATCGGTTCTTGAGGCATATAGAGCGAAATAGTCTATTACTTTTTATCGTAGCATCAGATAGCGAAAATGTCTCTAATCAGTATCAGATATTACTTAAAGAGCTCGAGATGTATAATCCTGAGTTGCTCTACAAAGAAAGAATCTTGGGAATCTCCAAGTCAGACCTACTTGACGAGGAATTAAAAGAGTTAATCTCTGAAGACTTACCTGACGATGTCCAAAGTTTTTTCTTTTCTTCAGTTACTCAAGAAGGAATTACCACTTTAAAAGATAGCATCTGGGCCTCACTCAATGGGCCTATTCTATAGAATCTTTGACCTGATCAAGGGTTGTAATAAACTTAGTCCAAAACTCAGAAAACAGATTTTTGAATGCCTCTAACATCCATCCGCCATCTTGCCTAATCGTAACAAGATGATCAAACAAGGTGCTCTGCTCCATGTATGACTCCGTCAGTATCTTAAGATTAGACAGTAGGACCAATAAGGCTCCAATGATAAACGCCGCCACTAAACCAAGCAAAGCTCCACCAGCTAATTGATTGATAAAATTAATTTTTACTGCTCTGAGCATATCCTCTATTCGCTCTCCAATAAATCTCATGACCAACATCACAACAAAAAAGACTATTAAGAACCCAAGAATAAACTCAACAGCAGGATTAATATTGACGACCTCCTGGATATAATCTATCAGCAGTGGAGAGAACTTCAAAGCCACCACAAGTCCAATAAGAATAGACATCGTATCAACAATAGTATTGATAAAACCCTTAGAATATCCTCTATAAAAAGCATAGGAAATAACCAGTGCCGAAATCAAGTCAATAAGCATGATAAAAAGTAGTTGAGCGGCAAAAATACGCTAATTGACAAAATGTACCGAATATCAGCGACATTTGTCCCTTGCCTTTATTATTTTTGAAAGCTCGATAAGCGTCTGATTTTCTGATGTTAATGAATAAGAACAAATATTAATTTGAAGCTATAGCGACGATCAATGGCAGAAGTACAATATACAGAAGACAATATAAAATCCCTCGACTGGAAAGAACATATAAGATTGAGGCCAGGGATGTATATCGGTAAGTTAGGAGATGGCTCAGCACAAGATGATGGCATCTACGTCTTACTCAAAGAAATCATGGACAACTCAATAGACGAATACGTCATGGGCCATGGCAAGGAGATAAGAATAACGGTGCAAGATGGCGTAGCCATGGTGCGTGACTATGGTAGAGGTATCCCTCTTGGCAAAGTAATTGACTGTGTGTCCAAAATAAATACCGGAGGAAAGTATGATTCTAAGGCCTTTAAAAAATCAGTTGGCCTTAATGGCGTTGGCACTAAAGCTGTTAATGCGCTGTCCAGCCATTTTACAGTACAAGCGATCCGTGATGGTAAAACAAAAGTCGCAGAGTTTGAATTGGGCAATCTTGTAGGGGATAAAAAAATCAGCAAAACCTCCGAAAAGAATGGGACCATCATGACTTTTCGTCCTGACGTCTCCATATTTAAGAATTACAAATTTAGATCAGAATACATCGAAAATCAGCTCTGGAACTATGCCTACCTTAATGCTGGTCTAAAGCTTCATTTCAATAATAAGACACTCTATAGCAGAGATGGTCTCCTCGATCTTCTTAAAAATAAGACTAAGCCCGAACAGCTCCGATATCCTATAATCCATTTGCTCGGTGAAGATATCGAGATGGCCTTGTCTCATGGCAATCAATATGGCGAGGAGTACTACTCCTTTGTCAATGGTCAAAATACTACCCAAGGAGGCACTCATCTGGCAGCATTTAGAGAAGCCATCGTCAAAACCATAAGAGATCATTACAATAAGAACTATGATGCCCGGGATATTCAATCCTCAATCATAGGAGCGATATCTGTGAGAGTAGAAGAGCCAGTATTTGAATCACAAACCAAAACTAAGCTCGGATCTCAAACCGTCGGTCCAGATGGTCCAACATTGAGGACTTTTGTAATGGACTTTATCAAGTTTCAACTGGACAATTTTCTACATAAGAATACAGAAACTGCCAAGGCATTACAAAAGCGAATCCAACAGTCAGAACGAGAACGAAAAGAAATATCTGGCATTAAAAAGTTGGCCAACGAACGAGCCAAAAAAGCCAATCTCCACAATAAGAAACTAAGAGATTGCCGTGTACATTATAGTGACAAAAAAGGAGAAGAAGAACTAAAGCTCAACTCAAGTATCTTCATCACCGAGGGTGATTCTGCGAGTGGCTCGATTACCAAAGCAAGAAGCGTAAAAACTCAAGCCGTATTCAGCCTTAGAGGTAAACCTCTCAATTGTTATAATATGACCAAAAAAGTGGTCTATCAAAATGAAGAGTTTAACCTACTCCAGCATGCTCTTAATATCGAAGATGGCCTTGAGGGATTAAGATATAATAAGGTAATTATTGCGACTGACGCTGATGTCGATGGTATGCACATCCGACTATTGTTACTCACATTTTTCTTACAGTTTTTTCCAGACTTGGTGAAGCAAGGGCACCTCTACATATTAGAGACTCCTTTATTCAGGGTTCGGGATAAGAAAAAAACCTTTTATTGCTATAGTGAAGATGAAAAAGCTAATGCCATAAACGAGCTGAGAGGCAAAGCAGAAATCACGAGATTTAAAGGCTTGGGTGAGATATCGCCATCAGAATTTGAAGATTTTATCGGAGTTAATATTAAACTGGAGCCAGTATACTTGTCTCCTAACTCTGATATTGGAGAGATCTTAAACTACTATATGGGTAAAAATACTCCTCAGCGTCAAGAGTTCATTATTAATAATCTGAAAGTGGAACTGTTAGATCCCGATGGTGAAGATGTAGTAGTAGAAGAGCTGGAGATGTCTGCTTAACTGCCAGTTTGTCCTAAATTGTTACCTCTATCTGACACTTGTTCATAGGATTTAACCATATCTCTACTTGGTGTACTTATTGATACTTACTTTAGCCAAGAGGAGCGCATGAGCAAAAAAAGACATATACTCAGTCAATTAATCGAAGATGCAGAGTTCACCCCGTTGATATCTCTGGACAATGATGATACACTAGATCGAGATAGTATTCCGAGAACCCTACCTGTTCTGGCCTTGAAAAATACGGTGCTATTTCCAGGGGTCGTAATACCTATTACCATAGGTAGAGATAAGTCAATTAATGCTGTAAAAAAAGCCTATAAAAAAGATAAATACCTCACTGTCCATAGTCAAAAGGACATCGAGAATGAAGATCCAAATCTGGACGATCTCTACCAGATAGGTTGTCTTGCCAAAATAGTCAAGATGATAAAAATGCCCGATGGGAGCACTACGGCTATATTGCAAGGCAAGATGAGAACTCAGCTGTTGTCTTTAACATCATCCGAACCATGTCTTGAAGGTCAGATTGACCCTCTGGATGATGAGCCAATAGACCAAGAGATGGAGTTTAATGCAACCATGGCCTCTGTCAAGGATCTGGCAAGAAAAATCATAGAGCTATCCCCGCAGATACCTAGTGAAGCGACTGCTATGATCGACAATATGAAAAATCAGTCTTTTCTGATCAATTTCATCGCCTCTAATCTCAATATTAAAGTACCTCAAAAACAAGAAATTTTACAAATTGGAGCCATCACTGATAGAGCCAAAAAAGTACTAGCTCACCTTGATGCACAATTACAATTACTCGAACTCAAGACAAAAATAGAGAGCAAAGTTCGCACAGATATCGAGAAGCAACAGCGAGACTACTTTCTCAACCAGCAACTCAAGACTATACAAGAAGAGCTCGGTCAAAATCCTCAACAAGAGCAGATCAACCAACTGGCCCAAAAAGCCAAGAAAAAGAAATGGCCAAGCTATGCTAAAGATCAATTTCTTAAGGAGCTCAACAAGGTTAAACGGATCAATCCTCAAGTAGCGGAGTACTCCGTTACCCTCAATTATCTTGAGATGATGATAGACTTGCCGTGGCATACTTATACTAAGGATCATTTTGATCTTAAGCGGGTAAGAAAAGTCCTTGACAAAGACCACTTTGGCTTAGACAAGGTCAAAGAGCGTATCATAGAGCACTTAGCCGTTTTAAAGCTAAAAGGCGATATGAAGGCTCCGATAATATGTCTAGTAGGTCCTCCTGGTGTTGGTAAGACATCCTTAGGCAAATCGATCGCCAGGGCCTTAAAGAGAAATTTCATTAGGATGTCTCTTGGTGGTCTACACGATGAGAGCGAAATCAGAGGACATCGTAAGACCTATATAGGGGCTATGCCCGGCCGCATCATACAATCACTCAAAAAGGCTGGATCGTCCAATCCTGTTTTCATCCTGGATGAGATAGATAAAATAGGCAAAGATTTTAGAGGAGATCCCTCATCTGCACTTCTTGAAGTATTAGACCCAGAGCAAAACTCGACCTTTTATGATAATTACTTAGAGTTAGAATATGATCTATCTAAGGTTATGTTTATAGCGACCGCCAATTCTCTCAGCAGTATTCAACCTGCCCTATTGGATCGAATGGAGATCATAAACAT
Organism: uncultured Saprospiraceae bacterium; assembly: GCA_964545645.1. Classification (GTDB taxonomy): domain Bacteria; phylum Bacteroidota; class Bacteroidia; order Chitinophagales; family Saprospiraceae; genus GYS-P2D. The sequence goes on along the minus strand of CAZJHC010000020.1, from coordinate 12,865 downwards.
TAGTGGATACTCTACTGAAGAGAAAGTAAGCATCGCCACCAAACATTTGATCCCACAACAGCGTAAAGAACATGGTTTATCTAGCAAGCATGTCAAAGTGTCCAAACCCGTTATCAATAATATAGTACAAGATTATACCAGAGAATCAGGTGTGAGGTCATTGAGTAGGCAGATCGCAGGGGTCATGAGGCATGCGGCAAAGCGCATTGCTATGGACGAAGATCAAAGTGTCACTATCAAGCAGGAAAACCTCGAATCTATCCTGGGGCCAACAAAATTTTCAAATGAAAAATATGCCAACAGCAAACTTTCAGGGGTTGCCATCGGATTGGCATGGACACGAGTAGGGGGTGATATGCTCTACATCGAAGCCAGTCTCAACAAAGGAAAAGGCAAATTGATCCTTACCGGTAATTTGGGAGACGTCATGAAAGAGTCTGCGACTACTGCGTTAAGTTATATCAAAGCAAATGCTCAGAATATTGGAATAGATCCTGAAGTTTTTGAAAAAAATGATGTGCATATCCATGTCCCCGAAGGAGCTATCCCCAAAGACGGACCTAGTGCTGGTATCACTATGATGACAGCCTTGTCTTCTGTTTTTCTTAATCGACCAGTTAAACCATACTTGGCGATGACAGGCGAGATAACGCTGCGAGGCAAAGTATTGCCAGTAGGCGGTATAAAAGAAAAGATACTTGCAGCCAAAAGGTCTGGCATTAAAAAAGTAATCCTCTGTAAGGAAAATGAAAAACATATACGACAGATCCCTGAAGATTATCTCAAGAATATTTCATTCACTTTTGTTGATAACATGGAAGAGGTACTAGACTGTGCGCTTAGTTAAATGGCTGTTAAAAGAAGAATGTTGTCAAGGATATAGAAAAATGAGCCCGTCAATAATTATATCTTTGAAGTCAATTAGGACTTAATGCAATTTCAGTTTGTCACATCATGCGTTGTTTTTTTCCTTTTGAGCTTTGTCTGTGTTGAAGCTCAAGAACGAAATGAGGTCATTCAGTTCTCCGGCAGAGTGATCACTACAGAAAACAATAAAATCGAAAAACTCATCTACGTCAATGTCGCCGTTAAAGGCACAGCCAGAGGAACAAATTCTGGTATAGATGGCTTCTTCTCTTTAGCCGTTGCTAAGGGAGAAATAGTCCAATTCAGTAGTATCGGTTATGAAACTTTAGAATTTGCCGTGCCTCAAGAGATTGAGGGCAACATGTATTCTAAAGACATAATACTTCAAAAAGACACGCTTTTCTTACCTGAAGCAATGATCTATCCTTGGCCAGATAAGGACTATTTTAAAATTGAATTTTTAGCTCTTGAAGTAGAGAATGCCCTTGAGGATATTGTCTCAGAAAATCTGTCAAAAGAAAAACTACAATATCTCAGTGAGGTACTTCCAGTAGATGGTGGAGAGGTGAGTAAATTAGAACTCCGACAGGCTACAGAAGCCTATTATTATAATGGTCAGCTACGCCCGCAAAATGTGTTTAATCCGCTCTCGTGGAAAAAATTCATAGATGCCATTAAAAGAGGAGACTACAAAAAGAAAGAATAGAAGTCAGTCTCTCTATTTTTAAAAGATTAGCAATTTATTGGGGGTATCCCTATTTTCGCCCTCTTAAAGCTAATTGTATTGAAGGTTACCGAATATTTTGAGAGAAGCAAGGATAAAACTCTAGTATCATTTGAGGTATTGCCTCCGCTAAAAGGTGGGGGTATGGCGAGTATCTTCAAGACTCTTGATCCATTAATGGAGTTTAAGCCCCCGTTCATAGACGTCACATATCATCGTGAAGAGTTCATCTATAATCAGCGTGATAGTGGCTATTACGAAAAAATAGCCATACGCAAAAGACCAGGGACAGTAGGCATATGTGCCGCAATCATGCATCGATATGGCATTGATGCCGTCCCTCACTTACTCTGTGGAGGGTTTACTAAGGAAGAAACAGAGAACGCCCTTATCGATTTGAATTTCTTGAATATTAATAATGTCCTTGCCTTGAGAGGCGATGCTCGAAAATTTGAAGACAAGTTTATTCCTCAAGAAGGTGGCCACAACTATGCCTTAGGTCTCGTTAAGCAAATGCAAGCGATGAACCAAGGGATATATCTCGACAAGGGGATCGACAACGGAGCTAAGACAGACTTTTGTATCGGCATTGCTGGCTATCCAGAAAAGCACTTTGAATCTCCAAATTTCGAATTAGATCTGGAGCACACCAAACAGAAAATTGAAGCAGGGGCTTCTTATATCGTTACTCAGATGTTCTTTGACAATGCTAAATATTTTGAATATGTAGACAAATGTCGAGCTTATGGCATCAATGTCCCTATAGTACCAGGAATAAAGCCATTGACTAAAAAATATCAACTTAACAGCATCCCACGGAGATTTTATATCAATCTACCTGAATCGCTTGCTAAAGAAATCTCTAAAGCCAAGAATAGTAATGCAGTTAAAGAAATAGGAATAGAGTGGGCTATAGAGCAATGTAAAGAACTCAAAAAACGCCATGTCCCTTGTCTACATTTTTATACTATGGGAGATTGGGAAACTACCAAGAGAATCATCGAAAAAGTTCTATAAGCAGCACATACTGTATCCAATACGTCTTTAAAGTAGTCTTGACTTGTTGATATTCAATAAGTTATTAAGTATTTTTAAGTTATGGACATTGTCTTAGGATTGGAGCATCAGGATGACTACTTGTCTGCCTGCGCCAGAAATGAGCGCTGGGCACAAGAGGTTCTGTATAAAAAGCACTACCCTTCTATGATGTCTGTCTGCCTGCGATATTCTAACAATAAGGAAGATGCATTAGATATACTGCACGAAGGGTTCATAAAAGTCTTTAGGAATATCGATAAATTTCGAAAGGGTACTTCCTTTAATGCTTGGATTAAGAGAGTTATGGTTAATACGGCCATAGATTTCTATAGAAAAAAGAAGCGACGCAGAACAGAGGATATAGATACGGTACTCGACATCAGGGCCAAAACTCCTAATGCCATCAATTTTATGGCGACTCAGGATATCCTAAATTGTCTGCAGAATTTATCGCCATCTTATAGAGCAGTATTTAATTTATATATTATAGAAGGATACTCTCATAAGGAGATAGCAGAGAAACTCAACATATCAGAAAGCACGTCAAGATCAAATCTAGTAAAAGCTCGTTCTAAGTTGAGAGCATTATTGATTGCTATGAGTAAGGATTATGACAGAGGATAAGTGGGATGACATCATTAAGGAGCGATTAGTAAGTCATGAAGAGTCATATGATCCGGCCTCATGGGATAAGTTATCATTTAAGATTGATCAAGAACTGATCGATGTAGATGAAAAAGTAATATCGCAGGTCAAAGAAAGGCTTTCAAATTACCAAGAACCAATTATTGAAAGCCACTGGCAAATTCTTAAAAAAGAATTAGAAGCCTTAGAGCAACGTCGTTATAGACTGTGGCTGATTAAATCCATAGAAGCTGTAACCATGCTATTGCTCGTTTGGACATTTACAAACTTTGGTGGCCTCTTAAAAACCGTAGAATTAGATCACATTAAAAAGATCGACCGACAAGAAGAGCTTAATTCATACGCTGTAGTCGAGCATGATCTTTTTACTAATAATAGTGTAGAGGTTTCAAATCTTCTTCCATTGGATAACCCCAAGACTGTTGATAAACTTAAAACTTTTGCCTCTAAAGATATCTCTCGCTTAAGTAGATTGCCTTCTCGAGTGCTAAATGCCATTGAGGTTATTATCGACAAAAAGTCTCTTGGGAAATCAAGCGAACACATCATAAAACTCAGATCGTTAAATCCCATAAGCACTCTATCTATCGATGCATTAACTATCGATATCTCATCAACATCGCCATCGTATGCCGCTGCTGTCCTAACAGAAACAAAAGATACCTATAAGACTAAAAATGATGGGTGGTGGATAGGAGCGAGTATTACACAGAGTTCTAATCTAATCAATTCAGGTTTTAATTTTAGATATTTTAAGTCTCAGGTGTCTTCTGGATTGCTTGGTAGCGCTGGATCAGTGACGGTGTCTTGGCAATCTAAAATACTTGAGTTGCAAACGGGCCTTAGCTATTCGAACAAATCATATGCTCCGAGTTTGTTACGATCTTTTTCTAAGTCCAGTGATAACACCTACTTAGAAAACAATCTTGAATTAATAAGTTTTGATCAATTACAGGTGCCACTAATAGCTAAATTGCATGGTCTTAATAACTCTAAAAATCACCTATATGGATTTATTGGTTTTGGAGCTAATATGATCTTGAGCTATGACTACGATATCCAAAAAACCGTACAACCCTCTGCTAGGGTGAGTGCATTAGACTTACAGCCACAACTTGACTTGACCACATTGCCAGTCGGCGTATTTGAAAATGGACACACATCAGATAATCTTTATATCACAGGGATCATTGGTTTTGGTATCGAATCTACACTAAGCAATAAGTTTGCCCTTTTCTTCCAACCTCAGTATCAATATCATCTGACCTCTCCGCTCAACAGTTATGTTCAGAAGGTGCATAGTATTAACATAGAAGCAGGGCTTAAGATTAGACTATAGGTTGAAGGCCATCATACGTTCCTTATAAAGGACATTCCAGTTTTTCCAACCTACGATTGCCAGTATAGCATAGACAGCATATAATACGCTTATTAATAATGCGCCACGTTCAAAATATAAGTACATGCACGCTATGTCTATGACTATCCAATACATCCAAGTGTCTAAGATCTTGTAGACCATTAAACAAGTGGCCAGTATAGATAGTATAGAGGTGAAGCCATCCAGATATGGAAAAGCGGCATCCGAGTTGATATCCATAATATACCCTGTAGGCAGAGCAATCATAATGACCACAACTACATAGCCAACATTCTTAGACAATGAAAGCTTACTGATTCTTAGTTGCTTATTATGCTCACCTCCTGAAAGCCAAACATATAACCCACAGATAGCTATCATGGCATAAAATATCTGAATCATCCCATCGAAGTAAAGATTGAGATTGATAAAGTCCTCAAAAGCAATAGCGACAGTGCTTATAGCACTATATATCCAACATTGGTTTTTGTTATAGGCAGCGAAAAGCACATATAGGATCCCAAATATAAATCCTACCCATTGATACATACTTATTGCCGCCAGATCAAGCATGTTACAATATCTTAATCTTTAGCGATTATCAACAATCACATCCACTAAGAATTTGGCTTCAACAACAATAGGATTCGTATTGGCTATGATGTCGATGCTCTTATTATATGGTCCCTCCATCCCAGCACTGTCAAATATGGCGACGATTGTGCCTCTCTCGCCTGGAGCTATAGGCTCTTGAGGCCAAGTAATATCGGTACACTTACACGCCGTTACCAAATCAATAGATAACGTGGCATTACCTGTATTTTCAAATTCAAAAGTGACGGTTTTTTTTTCACCTTGGTCTATCTGGCCTATATCGATATTATTCTCTTTAAAGCTTATGATAGGAAAAGAATCTAATATTACTTTGCTTTGGGTTCCTCCGTCATAGACTTTGTCTTTTGGAACCACTCTCTTGATTTGTATAGTTTGAGGTCCTTCGAGTATTTTAAACTCCGTTCGTCGATTGAACCTATGCTCATCATCTGTACATCGCACACCATTCACACAGCGATTCAGTATTACAGATTCTCCATATCCTACGGCTTTAATTCTTACTTCAGCAATGCCTTTATTGACTAACCAATCCTTGGCTGATTGAGCTCTTTTTTGACTAAGATCTTCATTGTACGGAGAGGTACCTCTTGAATCCGTATGCGATGATAGCTCGATGACCATATCAGAGTACTGATTCATAAGTTCAAGGATAGCGTTCAAGTCTATCTCAGCATCTGGTAGTATATCCCATTTTTCGAAGTCATAATAAATATTATTCATCCTAATGGGTTCATTGATCGTGACCGTCTCTAATGTATATTCAGGCAGTTCTGGCTCTTTGGCTTCCTCTGGCTTTTTTTCAAGTAGCACTTTTTTACGGATATTCTCATCATCGATGATACCATAGGTAGTTACTTCCGCCGTATCAGAGATATACCCCTCTTTGGAGGTAATTATTTGATACTTTCTCTCTGGGAACAGTGGATATTTAAATCTGTATTCTTCTTCTTGTGTCTGCGACTTTAACTCCTCAAGAGTCATATCTATCAAGTCCACAGTAGCTCCTTTTAAAGGTTTTTCTTTTTCATCTACGACTTCGCCTACACCAACTAAGAGATCAATCTGGAGTTGTCGGATATCAAAGGAATAAATATCGTAGCAACAGGTTTCACTCTTCAATTTTTTCTTTTTGTCATCTGGTCGATTAGAGACTAAGAATCCCTTGGTGCCATCTGAAGTAAAAGAAATAGAGTAATCATCAAATCGACTATTATACTGATTGCCAAGATTGGATGGATTGGACCAGGCATTACCATCCCAAGAACTCTTGAAAATATCTAAATTGCCCAGCCCCGGCAGGGCCGATGTGCTATAGTAGAGCTCACCATCATGATAAAATGGTGATAGATCATCTTCTACAGTATTAATCGTAGGTCCTAAGTTAACTGGTGAGCCAAATCCATCGCCTTGAACTTGTGCATAGTAGATATCGTAAGCTCCAAGGCCACCATCCATATTAGATACGAAATACATTACTTCTTCTCCTAATAGCTCACCCATAGTCGGCTGCATCGAGACAGAGCCATCTTCTGAATTAATATTTGGTACAGGCTCTGCTGCTCCCCAGTCTTCTCCATCTTGTCGACTCGCATATATAGTCGAACTAATCACTTGATCGTTCTGTAATAACTGGCGGCAGAAATACATCGTCCTCTTATCCTTAGAAAAGGTAATCCCGCTGATATGAAAGTCGTCCCGGTTTATTTTTCTGGATAATGCTTCAGGTTTGCCGAAGCCTTCTTCGCCTATTTCGCTTCTATAGATCTTGGCATGATAGTCTGTTTCTTTTCCGTCAAGGACTATTTCTTTTCTTCTTTGAAAAGACGAAAAGTAGAACGTCTCGTCATCAAATAGTATAGGACTATACTCTCCATTTCCACTGTTAATTTCTTCACTTGCAAAGGAGACAGCAATGTCATTATTGGCCTCCCATGAAGACGCCCCACCTATGCCTGAAAGTTCATTTTCTGCCAGAGCTCTGAGTTCGTCATCATCGCTAAGCTCCAAAAATTTTTCTAGCTCGGCGACAGCTTCTTGATCCCTGTCGAGGGCTCTCAGCACTTTGGCATATGAATATCTATCGTCAATAAATATATTATCAATATCATCTTCAAGAACCCTAGAATACCATCTTTCAGCATTGACATAATCTCTCATCTTGTAGTATGAGTACCCCACAGATAATGCTACATCCGCTGATTTTACTTCTGAATAGATATCTCGGTACCATTGGGCAGCGTTAAAATAATCTCCTAGCTGCATCTGCTCATCGGCAGTTGCATACATATCATCCAGTTTGTATGACTTAATGGGTTGTGACTGAGCAGTCCATAGGATCCCTACTAGGGCTAACGTTCCTAATAATCTCTGCATGCTTGTATATGATGTATGGCACATGTTTTTCATCTTTAATGATATTAGGATTTAAAGTGTCGGGCAGAATATAACAGGTTTAACATCGGGAGTCTTGTAGATCCGACCGACATATCCTACTGAAAGCTCAAACGCCCCTCCTCCTGCTCGTGTCAGGTCAGATAGTGTGAGATCATAGCTAATCCCAACCTTCCAGTCTTTGAGCTGTATACCTCCGATTAACTCTGCTGCATCGCCTAACCTGTATCCTAGCCCGCCTGATACCACTACTCCTTTCTTAGGATCAAGAAGGTAATCTGCTATACCCTGGACAGCAAGCTCCGTTGCTCCTGATTTACTTTGAAAAATCAAAGCCGGATTAATTCTTACTTTATCTGTGGTCATAAACGACCCTTGACCAACAAATGTAATCCGTCTGTCAAACCCTACCCTGCGATCTATTGCTGGTGGAGGAGGATTAGGGTTCATTGGATCAGGATTTTGAGTTTGGACAGCTACTAATGAGATGTTGGGTGAGGTAATATGTGCCGCTGTTAAGCCAAATCTTACAAGATCGCCTTCTTTATTTAAAACACTTTTATAGGCTAACCCTAAGCTATAATCTGTAAAAGATGTATTGACATTACCATTTTCATCAGCCGCAAAATTTTCAATAGGACCGCCATTGAGACTTGTTGGTAGCCTTATGTCAAACACACTGAAGCCTTGACTTCCACTACCATAATTAAGGCCGATGGAAAGGACTTGATTATAATCCTTATCTAGTGGGTAATGATATCCGACATTAAGAGCTGTTAATTGTTGCTGAAAACTCAAACTGCCAGATCTATCTCTAACAAAGCTGATCCCCCCTGCTATCCAATCACTCTCCGAAAGCAAGCCTTGCTTGATATTGACCTCTGCTGAAATAAAAGGAGTCTGGTAAGGGCTACTGTTGTCTATCGACCTCCATTGATCTCGATAGATGGCGCTGACCCTATAAGTCCCTTTGAAGGTTCCTGTGAATGCAGGATTGACAGAGACGGGAGCCATCCTAAAATTGGTAAAATGAATATCCTGACCATGAACCAACTGGCTCAAAATCAAAAACAACACTCCACAGAAATACTTAAAGTAATGTCGAGGCATATGTATGGATTATCTTTGTATCAAATATCGTAAGTTCTAATCAAATCAGTGAACGTGTACAACAAACTCCATAAAAGACTTTTACAAGGCCTACTATGGATCTTTTGCTGGATATGCACCCACCATGCTGTGCTATGTCAAAGCACCCGATATCAAAACGTACAAACTCCCACAAATACTATAGATACACTCAATAAAAAACGCCTAAATACTCTTTTAATATCAGGAGGAACTAGCTATATCCTAGGATCTACGGGATTATACCTTTCCTGGTATCAAGATTACCCGAGGAGCAATTTTCATTTTTTTGATGATCTATCAGAATGGCAACAAATGGACAAGGTTGGCCATATCTATTCGTCCTACGCTCAGTCAGAACTAATCTACAGAGGATTGAGGTGGTCTGGAGTGAGTGAAGATCAGGCTATTGGCTATGGTATCCTTGGGAGTGCTCTAGCTCAAACCACCATAGAGATTATGGATGGTTTTAGTTCAGAATGGGGCTTTTCTCTTGGTGACTTTGGAGCTAACATATTGGGTTTGGCCTCCTTCGGGTTACAACAAAAAATATGGCAGGAACAAAGATTCAGATTAAAATTTTCGACAACACCGAGGAATTATGATGCCTTGGCAGATAGACTGGGCAGCGAGATAAATCTTTCTAATCGAGCTCAAGACCTATATGGTAATACGGCTCTCGAGTCTATGCTCAAAGATTATAACGCCCAGACCTATTGGCTCAGCGTCAATCCTGCTTCATTCTATTCAAACACATGGATCCCAGATTGGCTCAATATAGCTGTAGGGTATGGCGCTGACAATATGTTCGGAGGTTTTGATAATAGTTGGGAGCACCAAGGTGAGATCATCGACATCAATTTATCTACTCAGAGATATCGACAATTTTACATTTCCTTAGATTTAGACTTAGATAGGATTAATACTAACTCTAAAATAATCCGGACGCTCTTGGACATCTTCAACTATATCAAGGTACCATTCAGTGCGATAGAAATTAATACCTTAGGACAAGTGAAATTCCACTTGATACATTTTTAATAATTAATTAGGTCATGAATAAATATATTGGAATATATATAGTAGTCCTACTGGGCTTAGGATGTCAAAAAAAGCAAAACCAAAGGATTCTGCCAACTTTGGATGAATCTCGCTACAATGTCGCTTTTCTAATTATGGACGGAGTATACAATACTGAGTTGACGGCACCCTATGATATTTTTCAGCATACACAGTATAGAGAGGGTATCAAAGCGATGAATGTATTCACCGTAGCTAACACACTAGCGCCTATTACAACATTTGAAGGCTTGCGTATTTTGCCCGATTTTGATTATCTCACTGATGAGCTCCCTACTATTGATATACTAGTTGTGCCAAGTGCAGAACACCACCTCGATACAGACCTTCAAGATGATCTGATGATCAATTGGGTTAGAGAGACTGGCCTAGGTGCACAGTATGTGACAAGCCATTGTGACGGAGCCTTTGTCCTTGCTCAAGCAGGACTCCTTGATGATGTTGTATCTACCACCTTCCCAAGTGATGTAGATACTTATCGTAAGATGTTTCCACATCTCGAGGTCGTAGAAGACGTATTATTCGTCCATGATGATCAGGCTATTACCTCCGCTGGTGGTGCCAAGTCATTTGAGGCGGCACTTTATCTATGTGAGCTACTATATGGACCAGATATTGCTAAGAGCATAGCCAAAGGTTTGGTCATAGATTGGGATATAAAGGATGTAACATTTTACAACCCCAACGCTCCATCATCTATTGATCCAGCAGACGAACTGACATCAGAAGCAAAATCCTCAAGCTTTAAAAAGGCAATCCTAACAATGTAATCTATGCTCGTCTGGGTTTATAGTTTGACTTATCTAAGATTAACTGCGCATCTATAAGTGTTGTCAATTGTTCTATCGATGTCGTCGGGTGTGTGGTCATATATTTTTTAATGACTTGCCAGCCCATATAGTTGGCGGTGCGGCCAGGAGACTCTGGTGGCATACCAGGGGATGTTGGAGATGGTGCTATGAGTTTATTAAACTTGCGTATATCGGTTTCATAAAACAAGCTTTGCTCAAAAAAAAGATCCCACATCTGAGATTCATTCTGCTGGCACCATTCATACTGCGCAGGAGTGTACTCCATAATCACAGCATCTGACTTAAACGGCAGAAGTTGATCTATAAGGTATAATTTCTTACCTCCCCAAATCATCAAAGAAAGAAAATCCGACTTGTCAGGTGGTGGTAACCTATCCTCAATAAGTACCTCCGCCACCTTCTTAACCATATGTTCCTGATCATAAAACTGGGTTAGGTAGGATGAAAAGGCCGGATTAGAGGGATTTATTTGATCATATGGAAAATCAGCCCCTAAAAACATATCCAAACCGATGCCAATACCGTCTCGATCTATATCATCAAAAACAAAACACTGATAGACAAACCCTGAGATAAAAGTGTACACATTGGGGGTCTTGTCCACTCCAAAGATCTCTTGATAATTTTGTAATAGTTGGTTCAGCTCTTTTTGGAGCCCTTCAAAATCCTCAAAAGAATCTCCAACATCCATTACTAACCGATGAAAGCCAGTATCATTGACCATTCTAATGACCTCCTGGTTGATGATATCCTGTTCTCGTGGCAGTGCTAATATCTGATGAATGAATAAATCATGAAACGCTGGTGACAAGTCTTGAGAGGTCTTGAGATCAGTAGTAATAGATCCTTCATTCCATCCTAACATGAGGCTATCATATCTAATTATATTAGCCCTAACTGATGGGTTAATATCTCCATTAGCAGACTTCATAGAAGGTTCTCCACAACACAATAATGTGCAAATGAAGATTGATATGATCAAGTATAATGGCGTAATTAAGTATCCTTGCATAAGAGATGACATTAAAGTAGTCATGAACGAAAAAGTACCATATTCATTTTATAATTAGTGATATAGATGAGTTCATTAAATCAATACAAGCTTGATAGATTTATCATAGAGGCGCTCCATGAAGATATCATGGATGGCGATCACACTTCCTTATCATGTATACCTCAGGCTCAAAAGAGCCGAGCACGTCTCTTAGTAAAGGACAATGGAGTTATATCAGGTATCGCTATAGCCCGCAGGATATTTACTTATCTCGATCCTGAGGCAGTTATCGATATTCAGATCCCTGATGGATCAACTGTAGAGTATGGTGATGAGGCTTTTTATGTGAGCTGTCACTCTCAGGCATTGCTAATGGGGGAGCGTCTTGCACTCAATACTATGCAGAGACTCAGCGGTATCTCTACGTTAAGCAGGGCATTTGCACAAGAAGTCAAGGGGTATCCGGTTACGATTCTAGATACACGAAAGACAACACCACTATTACGATTTTTAGAGAAGTGGGCGGTAGAGATAGGCGGATGTTCCAATTATCGTGATGGCTTATATGATCGCATCATGATCAAAGACAATCATGTAGACGCCGCAGGGAGCATCACTAAGGCTGTAGAACGAGTCCAGAGTTATCTTAAGGCCAACAAAAAAGAACTTGATATGACTATCGAGGTGCGCAATATGAAAGAGCTGCAAGAAGTACTCTCGTTATCTGTTAAAGCAAGAGTAATGCTCGACAACTTTACTATCGACGATACTTACGAGGCTGTCAAGGTGGTCAATAAAAGAGTAGAAGTGGAAGCATCCGGTGGCATTGAGCTGAATAATGTCAAATCAGTGGCAGCTACGGGAGTTGATTATATCTCCGTGGGTGCCTTAACACATTCAGCTCAAAGCCTGGATTTAAGCCTCAAGATTATCAAATAATCACTGAGGGTAGGTCAGTAGTAAATAGATGAGTAGTACCCCGAACAATACCAGTCCTGTCCAAAACCTGGTATCTCGGTACATGCTTTGATCGTTGTGAATCATTTGTGAGTTGTTGGTCATTGTGTAAAATGTTCACCATAAGCACTAAAATTACTTTGGTTAAAATTGTAAAATTCGCTCTGCTCTTTAGCTAAAGCGACGGTCGTTTTTAAATGATACTTACACAGTTGCCAAAACGATGCCATAGCATTTTTTCTTAATGTGTATAC
>CAZJHC010000019.1:0-21791 GCA_964545645.1 uncultured Saprospiraceae bacterium | reverse complement strand
TCTTAATCCAAATAATTATTATCATGAAATACTTTCATTTCTTTCTTATAGTAGGATTTAGCTTTTTATGTGCTTGTGGTTCTAATGAAGAGCCGACGTCACCTATTAATCCAACACCGGATCCAGAACCAGAGCAAGAGCCTCGAGGATTGACTATTCCTGCTGATGGATTTATAAGTCCGTCAACCTATGATGGTATGGAGTTGGTTTGGGCGGATGAGTTCGACGGTCCTCAATTAAATACTGACGATTGGAATTTTGATATAGGAACAGGAGTAAATGGTTGGGGCAATTTAGAGGATCAGTATTATTTAGAAGAGAATACGTCTATAGTCGAAGGCAACCTCGTCATCGAGGCAAAAAGAGAATCTTTTGGAGGTAAATCTTATACCTCCTCACGTATTACCACCGAAGGGAAGCAAGATTTTCAGTATGGTCGTATAGATGTCCGAGCGGTTATGCCCAGTGGTGGTGGTATGTGGCCCGCCATTTGGATGTTAGGATCAAATTTTTCAGAAGTGGGTTGGCCATTTTGTGGAGAGATAGATATTATGGAGCTTTTTGGGGATAGAGGCGATAACAAAGTATTCGGAACAGTACATTGGGATAATGCGGGTCAGTATGCTCAGTTTGGAGGAGAGACAACGCTACCGTCAGGAGGTTTTAATGATAAGTTTTATGTGTTCTCAATTACTTGGGATGAGCAATTTATCAAATGGTATATCGATGATATAGAATACCACGTAATCGATATTACTCCAGCTCAATTAGAAGAGTTTAGAAAAAAATTCTTTTTCATTATCAACTTGGCTATTGGAGGAGACAAAGGAGCAGGTAGACCGACGGGATCACTCTATCCTCAATGGATGGTAGTAGATTATATAAGAGTATTTCAACAAGGATAAATGAAAATATTAATAATAGGCGGAGGCAATATGGGGCTGACATATGCCCGTGGATTCCTCAAGTCGCATATAGTTGCCTTAGGCAATATGTATATCCTCGAAAAGTCTCCAGAAAAGGCGGAAGACCTAAGATCTTATGAGATAGGTCAAGTCTATGGCAACCCAGGTGAGTATATTAAGTCCATGGATCTGATTGTCTTGGCCGTTAAACCTCAGGATATTAATAAGCTCTTTGATTCTATCAAAGATTATATCGACAACCAACAATTAATCTTGTCGATCATGGCGGGAGTGACCATTGATTCTATAGCAGCTGGTCTCAATGCCAAGAAGGTTATAAGAGCCATGCCCAACCTTCCAGCACAGATAGGTGCAGGTATGACCGTATATACATCGTCTCATGAAGTCACAAGGATAGAATTGGTTACGGTTCAAAATTTATTGAGTGCCTCGGGCAAGACAATCTATGTAGAGCGTGAAGAAATGCTCAATGCAGCGACAGCAGTCTCAGGTTCAGGACCAGCATATGTATTTTACTTTATGCAGTCGCTGATAGAGGCAGGCAAAGAAATGGGGTTTTCTCAATCAGAAGCAGAACTATTGACCTATCAAACTTTTAAAGGAGCCGTAGATCTGTTTAACAAGTATGATTACTCGTGCTCAGATTGGATAAAAAAAGTGTCCAGTAAGGGCGGAACTACCGAAGCAGCGATAAAGGGCTTTGATCAAAAAGCTATTAAAAAGAGTTTTAAAGATGGGGTGAAAGCAGCACTGGTAAGGGCTGAGGAATTGAGCCGAGGATGATGTGATTTCATTTGTACTTTTGGTTAAATCATGACGACTCTAAAGAAATATGAAGAGTTAGGATCTTTCGATCATTACAGATACAAAATTCGATGAATTAGTAGACATTTGCCAAAAGACTCAAAATCTGCTAAAGGGTTTGATGAGATATCTAAACTTGATCAACAAATAAAACAAGAAAACTTCTTGAACATTTTAACTCAAAGACTAAAATGGACTTAAAAAATATAATATCACACTGCAAGGAATACGGATACATCTATCAATCAAGTGAAATCTATGATGGTCTGGCCGCTGTATATGATTATGGACCTTATGGTGTAGAACTTAAGAATAATATCAAGCAGTACTGGTGGAAGAGCATGGTACAAATGCATGAGAATATTGTAGGTATCGATGCAGCGATATTCATGCATCCAAAGACGTGGAAAGCATCGGGACATGTTGATGCATTCAATGATCCATTAGTTGATAATAAGGATAGTAAGAAACGATATCGTGCAGATCAACTCGTAGAAGGGTACTGTGAGAAGATCGAGAACAAGATTAAAAAAGATGTAGCCAAGGCACAGAAGCGTTTTGGAGACAGCTTTGATGAAGGACAATTCAGATCTACTAATCAGCGGATCATAGATCGACAGACAGAGATTGATAGAGTCATGGAACTGCTCGGCACTCATCTTAAGAATGAAGATATGGCTGGCCTAAAGCAACTGATTGAAGACTTAGAGATCGCCTGTCCAGATAGTGGCAGTCGCAACTGGACAGATGTGCGACAGTTTAACCTGATGTTTAACACTCAAATGGGCAATATCGCTGGCGAAGAAGGTAAGTTATACTTGCGTCCAGAGACGGCCCAAGGGATATTCGTTAACTTCCTCAACGTACAGAAGACTACTCGCCAAAAGATACCTTTTGGTATCGCTCAGATTGGTAAAGCATTCAGAAATGAAATCGTCGCACGACAGTTCATCTTTAGGATGAGAGAATTTGAGCAGATGGAGATGCAATTTTTTGTAAAGCCTGGAAGTGAGATGGAATGGTATAATCACTGGAAAGCATCAAGACTACAGTGGCACAAAAATCTCGGTGTCCCTGAAAGTAAACTAAGATATCATGACCACGATAATCTAGCTCACTATGCTAATGCTGCGGTAGATATAGAGTATGAATTTCCATTCGGCTTTAGAGAATTAGAAGGTATACATAGTCGTACTGACTTTGATCTTAATAGTCACCAAGAGCTGTCGGGCAAGAAGCTCCAATACTTTGATGTAGAAGAGAATAAAAATTATGTGCCTTATGTAGTAGAGACTTCTATTGGCTGCGATCGTATGTTCTTAGCACAAGTGAGCCTTGCACTACAAGAGGAGACTGTACCTGATGCTTCAGGCAAAGAATCTACACGAACTGTCATGAAGCTCAATCCAGCAGTTGCGCCAATCAAATGTGCCGTGCTACCACTGCTAAAGAATAAGGAAGAACTCACTAAGGCTGCAACAGATATCACTGCTACGCTTAAGAAATCAATGAATGTCCAATACGATGAGAAGGATACCATTGGTCGCCGATATCGTCGTCAAGATGCGGTAGGTACGCCATACTGTGTTACTGTAGACTTTGAGACGTTAGAGAATAATACAGTGACCCTCAGAGATCGAGACACCTTGAATCAAGAAAGGGTAGCCATAGATGATTTGCCTCGGATTGTGGGAGACAAGGTTGGGATGGAAGCAATCTTGTAATTTACTGCTTAAAGGTTGAAGTACTAATAGAGTTTTAGACTGACATGTTCTTGCATGAGATAGAAGTGTTTATCCATTGACCATAAGGTATGATCGTTTTGTATAGCACTCTGAACGATGACTAAGTCTGCCAGTCCAACTTTATTGATTCCGTGCTGTAGATTTAAAATTTGGAGCAATCTGATGGCTTCCCAATCTATTTCTAAGTCTACTTTTGGTAAAGAATATAAACCTTCTATTAGCTCACGTTCATTTCGAATTTTAGCAGATGGAATCAGCTCTGACAAGATGATATCATTAGTTACTACTAAGTCGTCCAGTAACAATTGAGATAAATGTCGATGAGCGCCACTTTTGAAGTAGTCAATCCATATAGAACTATCTACTAATATCATATCTATGACCTACCTCTCGTATTGTCGAGGTTTACATCTAAATCTATTTTACCTCGATATTTTATCAAATTTAGAGCTCTTTTATGTCTAATTACTTTCTCTAAGGCATATCTAATAGCTTCACTTTTGGTTTTAGTTTTTGTGATTTCCATGACCTCTTTGATAAGCTTTTCTGGAAGATCTAAGGTAGTTCTCATAATTATGTATGTATTGACGCATCATAAATTATGCAAAATTTATGTTATGACCAAGTAATTACAACATACAGATTGAGATAATTAACTTCTAATACTTAGCTTATTCCACAGTGCGTTTCTCAAACACCCAGTCGCCATCCTTATCTTTATATCCTTTATAGCCCAGAGTTGCATATCGATGAACCATATAAGCTATTTGTATCGAAGGGTTCCTTGATTCATCCCAAGTAAAGTCTTCTCGAATCTTAATCCATTCTGACTCAGCTCCAGGCACTCTACCCATATAGACAAAGCGTCTACTGATCTGATCTTTGCTTAAAGTCTCCACAATGAGCCGTCCACGATCATCCTCATAAGTGATTGATTGTGTCATAGTCACTTTAGCTCCTTTCCACTTTGGATTGTTACGTATATCATCGACTACATCACCGAGAAATGAACTTGACCTTTTAGGAGCTGCCTCTACTGTCTCTCCAGCTAAAAATCGCTTATAATTATCAGGTAACTCTCCCTCATATCCATCCAAAAAGAAATAAGGCACCTCATAGTGATCTAATGGCTCTATAGGCATCAAGTCCATAGGAATATAAGGACTATCTATCTCTATCTCCATTCCCATAAGCCAGGCCAACTTAAGCAAGTAAGTCCCATATTCACTATACAATGATGCCCGCATCTTATTTCCACCACCAGCTATAAATTTTTCGATAGCGTCTGCTGACAGAATTGATTGAATATATCGAATGAAAACGTCCTTATCTCCTTCCATCAAAGCAAGTAATGGGATAAGGCGACTTTCATTATATAATCTACTTAATTTGTATCTCTCTATAGCTTTATGTGCCTTTGCAAAGTCTTTTCGAAGTATGAAATTTGATATTGCGAATGGTCCATCAATTTTTCCCAATTCACGAAGCTCAGTATCATAACCAAAATCCCAATTCCTGTAATTTTCCAGTAATTTGGTATTATCACTCAAAATCATAGATGTAGGAGCTGCCCAATTATAGAGCATAGAAGACCCTTTACTCCGCACTGACATCTTATCAGTACACATACCTGCGATAGATAAATGCTGCTTGGACCGCTCAATATCGTGCTTTACATAGTAGTGGAATAAGAAAGTATCAAAATGAATGCCTACAAAACTTCCATATTCAATACTCCCATTATCTTGATATGCTCTATCGAGAAAGAGTGAAATCCTTCTATTCTTATTATCCAAATATTTATTGAATAATCTTTGTCTAAACTCACTATCCAGGTCCATCATTCAACTTTTTTCCTAAATTAATTGCATGCAATTCACCTTCTTTCCTGTCCATAGCTACTACTACCTTTTGAATTAAGCTATTATTATCCTTTAATATTCCAGCCAATTGGGCTAAATCGCCTCCTGCGTTTTCCATATTCTGAATTACAAAATTGATCCATTCATCGGCCATTTGAGTAGATCCTTGATTCTTGTTTACCTCAACCACCTCTTAAACTGAGGGGTTTTGTATCTACTGACAATCACCTTTTGATCAGAGAATAGGGTCACTTCGGATGTCTTGTTCTTAAGATATGAAACGTCTTTAATGACTTCTTTTGTGAGGATGAACTGCCTGCTGGCTCTAAAAAATAGATTAGAGTCCAATTCTGGTTCGAGCTCTGTCAGACTTTCTTGGAGCAGTATTCTATCATCATCTCGATTGACAGCTATAGTGAGGCTTTGATCGATATATAAATATGTTAGACTATCCAAAGGGATAGAAACTCTTTTCCCTTTGTTAGTACCTACTAAGAATTTTTTGGATTCTTCGGGTTTATCAACTTCCTCTTGTTCATGTTTTTCTTTGAATTGGATATATCTCATCAAGTAAATCGCATTAGCGAAAATCAAGAATACGGTCCCAAGTAGATAAGTATTAATCAATAGTGACCCTTTAGGTGTCCTGCCACCTGTGCTAGGTTCAACAATGTATAGAATTAAGGTTTGTACCAATAGAAATAGACATAAAGTACTCGCTAGCTGAATACCAAATCTATAGCTCAACCCATTAGTCCAGGGCAGCCGTACATCTAAGAAGTCAATCCAAAATCTGAGTAATAATAGGATGATCGCCGAATAGAAAAAATTGATGGCGAAAGACTGCAGATCAAATGAAATCTTACCAGATGGCATAGATCCTAATGCCGAGTAAAAGAAAGCTACTAATACCAAGAGTATCAATAAGAACCATCTTTCATGATATTCAATTTTTGGAGTCGCCATTCACCATGTTTTTTGGCACCATTCACGGTGATTATGCGGTATTGAACGGTGTTCAGTACGACAATCACTGAAGTTTGTACCAATTGATCACAAGTTAAAAATTGATACTCATGAATTTGTTTTATGTTTTATTATTCGTCCTGACATTAATCTCATGTTCAGAATCTATGGCACCTTTTGATCCCATAGAGTTTGATTTAATAGAAGATGTAGAAATGATAGATCAAGTCACAGTCAGAGAAATGCAACAGTATTGGAATAACCCTCTGGCCAATGGATTCATCAATAATGATATTGATGTATATCGGTTGGTATATCATTCAGATGATAAGCGTCGGTTGGCGAGTGGTGCCATACTCATCCCCAAAACAGATAATATAAAAGGAATTATCTCTTTGCAACATGCTACCTTCTTTGCTGATGAAGAAGCACCCTCAGAAAACGGTGACTTCTCAGTGGTGAGTCGCAAGAGCATCTTTGCATCACATGGCTATATTGTCGTGCTGCCTGACTATTATGGGTACGGCGTAGACAAGGATAATATCCACCCATATCACTATGCAGAGACCCTAACCATGGCCTCGGAGGATATGCTTGCTGCCGCCTATGAGTATTTAGAATCGACGGATTTAACTTATGAGGCTAAGTTATTCTTAACGGGGTACTCTGAAGGGGCATATGCTACTGCTGCTCTGCAGCGCAAAATTGAAAGTACTGGGAGATGGAATGTTACCGCTTCAAGCTTAGGAGCTGGTGCTTATAACATCCTTGAGACAGTCTCATCATTCGTTGATATTGAAGATCTTGATGATGATTGTTTGCCATGTAACGCTTTTTTCTTGCAGGCTTACAATGAGCAATATGACTTAGGGCAAGATATGAGCTATTACTTCAATGAACCATATGCAAGTCTCATAGATGACGGCTTACTGCTTGGGACATTTTCTGCTTTAGAAGTAAATAGGTCCTTTCCTGATGATCCAAAGGATCTCTACAATTCAATATTCTTAGAGGACTATCAACAGGATGATATTGAGTTAAAAACAGCACTTGCCGAAAACAGTATTCAGGATTGGGATATACTTAGTCCGACTATCATCTTGCATGGTCAGAATGATAATGTAGTGCCATATTTCAATTCTACCCAACTATATGATCAAAATATCGAGAATAGCCTGGTGCTATTCAGGGAGTTAATGGCACCTGATCACTTCCAAGGAATATTTGAGTGGGGATTAATTACGATGGATTACTTTGATGGATTTTGATCTCATTTGAGACACAAATTATAAGGAGGTTTCTTAATTGAACCTCCTTATAATCCATTTGATAGAACAAGTATTGTTATTTGAAACAATAAGTGGACTTAATTCAGGCTTTGACTAATTTTTTCTATCATCTTTCTATTTCTATTGATATCGAGGCCTTGTTTAGTGATGACTTCTTGCTGTTCAACAATTTTAGTCAGCATGATTAGTAAGAGTTGATCTTTGTCAATTAGAGGCTCATCTTTTGAATGGCTGTATCTTACGGCTTCAGGTAAGTATTTGATCAAAGTTTCTCCATCTAATGTTAGTTTTTTGACTCCCTTATCAGTGGTCCGCTGATATAGTTTGAGAACACTCAGATCGATAGGTTTATTTGATTTGGTATAGGGTTCTTGATCCCCGTTGGCTATGAGCATCGTAGACAGATCTACATAGGTTCCATCTGAATCTATAAAAGCTCGACGCTCTCCTGCTCTTCCAAAACTCAATTGATCACCAGAAGAGTATATTTGCCAATAGTTATTGTTAAAACTATTTTCTAATCGTATACCTCCAGTCTCCAAAAGATGTGATGATTCACTCTGCTTGATATGCAAGTCTACAACAGCTGTATCGCTTCCTATCTTAACAAATCCGTTCGCAAAGACACTTAATGCATTGGACCTAGCTATACCAGCTTCGGTATTTTTTCCGTTGCCCACCACAAATAGTGGTGTTTCGGATGTGGGAAGAGACGTCTGATTCCCATCAAATTGTAGTGTTGCATCATTATATATACCTACGACGGTACCAAATGATCCTCTTGTGATCAATCCTGCGCCTAATGCAATGGAGCCTAAACCGTTTAGCTCATTTTCTGTCCCGCTTGTTGTCGTTAGGCTAGCATTAACGGTGTTACGCTTTCCCCACACATGTGAGTCATCCGCATTAATGACATTCTGTGAACCAAAAGTGGAAGTATTTTCTGATCCTTCATTTATAATATTGCCAGACCCAAAAACGAGTGATCTATATCCCTTAACTTCATTCTCCAAGCCTCCAATAAAGCTGTAACCAGCATTGCGATAGGCCTTATTTCTAAATCCGAAGATGGTTATGTTGGTATTTTCATTTCCTTGCTCTATCCAGTTACGGAAGCCCCAAGTCATAGATTGATCGCCAGCAGGAATATTGCCAATTCCAAATGCAGTACTATGATCTCCGAGACTATCGATGCTCCACGATAATGGATCGAACGGGTCACCTACGAGTAGAGCGCTCTTTTGTGGGTGCCATACCATACGGTTACCCTGCCCGTTGAGCGGGGCACCCATAAGTACGGAGTGAGAGCTGTCTACTTCTAATCCAATTTTTACGTCCTGTCCTATGATAAAAAGAGGCAAAGACAGGATTACTATAATATGGGAGATTAAAAACTTAAGTGAGTTTTTCATAGCTGTTTTATTGATAGGGTGTTATCGGTTGTAAACAATTTCTTTGAGTTCGTCTATTTCTGCCTGCTGCTTCTTGTTTATCTCTATCTCTTCTTGTAAGGCAGCGATAGCGGTGAGGTAGAGTTGACGATAGTTGATACTCTCAGGTTCTCCTGAGAGGTTATTATGCTCGACTAATTGGGGAGCATCTTTTAGTAGCTGATATCCATCTATTTGAATTGTGGATTTGTTAGATTGAGATAGGTTCACTTTGGAGATGATGTCTGTGGTTTGAGCTAACTTCAGTTTTTCTGATGGTATTGGGTCGAAAGCCATTTCCGATAGACTTATGAAGTCCCCATTATGGTTTATATAGGCTACACGAGAACCATTTCTCGCAAAGTTTAAGTCATTCCCCGTAGTATAGATTTGCCAATTGCTAAGGAATGCTTGCAAGCGGATGCCTCCAGTCCCACCATCAGGGTTAATCTCACTTTGATTGATGTGAAGGTCAGCTTCGGGAATCCCCTTACCGATTTTTGTAAAACCATTGGTGAAAACTGATAAGGCATTAGATCTGTTTTGATCATCGATTCCGTTTCCAATAGTCAATAAAGGCCATGGATCTTCTGACCCCAATGGCATGATATCTGGATCTGGTATAGTATCATTAAAAATCCCAATGACTAATTCATAACTATGTTTGCTAACATTACCAAACCCCATGACGGTCGAGCTAAACCCATCAGCTTTGTTATTACGTCCCCAAACTGTAGATCGTACTGCTTGGACTCTATTCTCTTTCCCCCAAGCTGCTCCATAATCGGCCAATATCTGATTTTCACTTCCCCAGACTATGGATCCGTCACCCGTCGATGAGTTGTTTTCGCCAAATATAGCTGACCAATTGCCTGTATCGTTAAGATCCCAAGAATAATGACCCTTGGTAATGTAGTCTGTGCCGGCCATCAATGTGCCGTGTTCGGAACTCCAGTAAAACTTATTGGCGGGCTGGCCGATTGGGACGCCGAAGAGAACATCATGGGTTGAGTCGATTTCTAAACCAATAGAAACCTCTTGTCCATAGACATTATGAAGTGAAGTGCAAAAGATTAAAATAAAAATTAAAGCAAATAAATTAAGATGACAGTTCATGTTTTAGGCTTTATGGGTTAACAGTAGCGACCAACTGATCTATTACTTTTTGTTGTCTTTGATTGGTTCTTATCTCTTCTTGTAAGGCAGCGATAGCCGTGAGGTAGAGTTGTCTATAGTCAATACCAAATGGCTCCCCTGTATCATCATAGATGATCATATTTGGAAAATCTTTAAGAATTTGGGCTGCATCTAATACTACTTCCTCTCTCATCTTGTTTCGAGAACTTGAACCAATAACAATTTTTTGTATTAGGGAATTGACTTGATCCTTGGGTTTAGCTTTTAGATCGCTCAGAGGCACAAATATTTCATCATCGACATAAGTGCCAAGTGAATTAATGTAAGCCCTCCTATTATTACCATAAGCAAAGCTAATCTCGGTACCTGAGTTATATATCTGCCAATTAGGCACCGCAGCATTTTCATTGGAATTTTCTAAAATTATTCCTCCAGTGCCCGGATCATCTGTTGATTGAGTCTGCTTAATATGAAGATCCGCTGATGCTTCTCCACTTCCGATTTTGACTAACCCACTCCCAAATACAGATAGTGCATTAGATCTTGTATCCATATCTGTTCCATTGCCAACCACCAAAAGAGGAGTTGAGTCAAAAAAGGCTGATTGGTCTGCCATGCCTTGTATCGTATCACAATAAGTACCTGTAACTAATGCGGCGTATCCTTTAGCCACATTACCACGTCCCATGACTGTCGAGGCATAACCACCAGCTTTATTTGCCATTCCCCATGCAGAGGATAATGTATTATTAGCTATATTCTCTATACCCCATACAGTAGAGTTAGGAGCGTTGACTATATTCTCTAAACCCCATATTGATGAGTAAGGAGCATCAGAGAGATTCCCAGCGCCCCATATGTTAGATACTATCCCATTTGGAGTAATTCTATTTTGTGTACCCGATATTGAGCTAAAAATGGCTTGATAACCTATTTCGTTACCCGAACCCCAGGCCAAAGAACCATAGGCATGCATTTTATTTCCAATACCGAAGATTGCAGAATAGCTTCCAATACTATCTAAATCGTAGGCCCCTGCGGAAAACATTCCCATACCATCGGAACCAGCTATAAGTGTTCCTTGATTTGAGGACCAATAAAAACTATTGCCCTCACTCTCTAAGCTCTCTCCAAATAGAACATCATGAGCTGTATCCACCTCAAGTCCAATAATTGGTTCATTTTGTCCAAAAACTGAGTTCAGACTAACAATCGTAATAAATGCCAAAGATGTAAGTAATTGTAATATACCGTGCCTATAACTCTTGCTGATTAGACCAGCTGTATTCTTGGCCTTCAGTTTTTCCATGGCATTCTTACGATGGGAAGTGACCGTAGCATTACTGATATAGAGCTGTGCGGCTATCTCTTTAGTGGTTAGCTCTTGAGCGATGAGATTAATAATTTGTTTTTCTCGGACTGTGACTTTCATGATTTTTTGATTTGATTTGTTTGAAGTGGTATTCAATCAGTTCATCCATCTGCGCTAAATCTTGATGACAGTGTATCCAAGCTCTGGTTGATAGAGTATGGTTCTTCAGTCGAAAGTGATTAAGTGGTGATTTGTGCTCTGATTCGTTCATAAGAACAAGTACAGGGTTATCTCAAGAGCATACTTCACCCGGTCGGGTGATATTGGGTTGAATTTGTAAAGTAGGAGACTAACTTAGTTCGATAATCTTCTTAACCAGGTTGACACGATCCGTAGCACCTATCTTGGCATACAGATTCTTGAGGTGGGTCTTGACGGTGTTGATTGATAGATTTTGTTTAGCGGCTATTTGGCTATTGGTGAGTCCTAATGATACATCTATGAGCGTGACGTACTCTCGCTCAGTGATATGGATCTTTAAGCTCGTCTCGATATTGTCTTTACGTAAAACTTGAGCTTCAGGTTTTTTGATTGGCTTATTAAATAGTGCGATCTCTATGGTCGTCAACAGATCTTTCTCATCAAAGGGCTTGACGATATAACCACTTGGATATGTCTTTTTAGCCGCCTGTATTGTTTTTGAGTCGGCATAGGAGGTGATATATACAAATGGGATATTGAATTTTTTATGAATCACATGACCGAGTTCGATACCATCTTTACTTCCATTGATATTAATATCAAATAAGAATAGATCAGGTGCTAAGCTTGGCAGTGCATCGATAAAATGATCACTATTGCTATACTCATTGATGACTTGATAACCTAGCTTCTGTAGCATGCTTTTGAGCTGCATTCTGATCAACAGTTCATCTTCAACTATGACGAGTTTAGCACTCATGATTTAGTGATTTCATTTAGGGGTATCGAGATTTTAATTTTAGTCCCACCCTCTATTTGTCGAGTTATCTCTGCTGATAGCTGCGATACGAATGACTGTATCAGCTCAGTACCAAAAGTGTTGCTTTTAGACGCATTCTTAGTAATGCCTATACCGTCATCATCTACCTTTATGATGAGCTTATTTTGTTCTTGATAAGCCTGTATGCTTAACAGCCCTGTTGCTTTTCCTTCAAAGGCATACTTAAGAGCATTAGAAATCAATTCGTTGAGGATCAGGCCTAATGGCACCAAGGTATCTACGTCGACACTCATCTGCTCTATAGAGGTATTCATTTGTATCTCCTCATCTCTGATATTATATGAGTCAAAGAGCTCAAGTGTTAGATCTTCTAAGTACATCTTAAGGTCTACTTCAGATGATTGATTCACACCATATAAGTTCTTATGTATTAAGGCCATAGACTTGACACGTCCACGTCCAATATTCAAGGCATCTTGTGCAGCAGGGTCTGTAAGCTTTTCGGATTGTAGATATAAGAGGCTTGAGATGACTTGGAGATTGTTTTTTACTCTATGGTGTATTTCTCTCAATAAGTAGTCTTTATCTGATACCGCTTGTGTCAGTTCAATCTTCTGTGATCTATTCTGATGAAATAACCTATAAAGGAATACAGATAGTATTCCCAATAAAGCAACCCCAATTAGAGAAATTGTTATAATTCTTTTCTGACTACTTAGTTTTAGTCGACTGAGGTCATTTTCTGTTTCTAATAGGGCAATTTCTTGTTCTTTTTTGTCGGTTTCATATTTGGTTTCTATCTCGCTAATTCTTTTTCTTATATCACTATTTTTGATAGAGTCTCTGAGGTCTTTATGTTTAGTCATGCTGGTATAGGCCATACGATAATTACCTAGTCGCTCATATAGCAATGCCAGGTTTTTTTGACTCTCTGACATCCATTGGTAGTGTTCAATTTCTTGAGAGAGCGTTAGGCCTTGTAATAAGTAGTTTTCGGCCTCTTGATAATCTTTGAGTGATAGATAACCTTGACCCAAGGACAGGTAGGCTTCAGCTATTCCGGCTTTATTATTTAGATCTAAATTTTCAGTTAGAGCCTTAAGGGCATAGCGAATACTGGAACTGGGATCATTGAAGTTTCCATAGTAGATATCTGCCAAATTCTGATAAGCTATTCCAAGTTTGCGATAGGGGTCTTCTCTTTCATATTCAATGACTAATTCTTCGAATATTTCTAAGGCTTCTTTGGGCCTTTTTAATTCTTTGTACGTGGCAGCTACGTTGTTAAGCGCTACTTCGAGACAATTAGTGCTTGGATTTGCACTGCAGGTTTCTTTTGCTTGATTATAATACGCTAATGCTTTATTAAGATCACCAGCATTCCCCATCGTATTACCAAGTTCCAGATATACATGGCCTAAGTATCTTTGACCCTCATTTTCTTTGAATATTTGTTCGGCCTCTTGAAGGGTATGGTGTGCTTCATCATAGGCTCTTGTCTGATTATAGATCATGGCTTTTTGCAACCGAGACACTCCGGCTCGGATAAGATTGTCTGCTTTTTCATAGAGTTTAATGCTCTCATTAATATGGTTGAGGGCTTGATCATACTCTGAGAGTTGAGTGTAGATTATAGCATAATACTGTTGAATGGTTGGATGTGGTTTTAATTCTGATTCTATTAGAAAAGATATACTATCTGCTTTGTGAATATAGTGTACGGCTTGAGTTGGATTTTGATAAGCGAGAGTATAGGATATCCTTAATAATGCATCGAGGTAGTTGTCACTTATCTGCGCCGTATCTACATAGGCTTTTAAACTATCGATATAGCTGTTAGAATGAAGTGGCTTGCATAGTAGTAACAGGATTATCGCTAGAGCGTACAGCTTCAGTTGAAAGATTTCGAACTTGGCCAATATTTGGTGTATTGTAATGTGATTGCTACAATATACTACAGTATTTAAGCACCATTTCCTATTCTATTAAAAAATCATAGAAAATGAGGAGGCGTTTTCTCCATTAGCAGGAGTTAGAAGACGAGAAAGAGAATCGGCAACTTTTACTGAAATTATTCTTCCGATTAGATAGATCCATTAATTGCTTTATTATGAAGGCCATAATAATTGAGAGCAATCAAGCTCTTAATTCGATCTGAAAAATCTTATGATAAAAGCTAATTAATTAAAACCAGCCAGCCCCTAATCCTCTAAATGGCCAAGGGATGGAAGCAAGGATAATAATTAACCCTATCAGGTTAAATATGAAGAGTGTTTTATATCGTTTAGGAGCTTCTTGGCGCTTCCCTTTGGAGTATCCGATAGTAATCACAATCGCCGCAATGATCATCATGCTGATATGCTCCACGGCATAAAACCTTAGCTCACTCACTTTCATGAAGCCTTCCGTGAAAGATACTTTAGGGCTAATAAAATAAAGCACAAGGCCAAGGAGACTCATTACGTGAACGCCGATTAAGTTAAACAAGAATGGTTGTTTAGCAGCATCAGTATCTTTTCTGCTCATCTTTTGATATGCTACTACTATGGCAGCAATCAATAAAGCTAATACGACCCATCGGAGTCCTGAGTGAGCATGACGAAGTGCATTATACATGGCTATTCTTTTTTATAGGGGTCAAATCTATCATTCTTTGAGGCAAATCAAAAAGATCGTCTAAGTTAAAAAAGGCCCTTGAATCATAATCCAAGAGCCTTTTAATTATTCTAAAACTCTAAGTAATTCCTAATAGTTATTTAATTATTCATCACCTTCTCTTGTTGATCGATACTTTCATCATGGATTGATCTAAGTAATTTGTTGATAAACTCATTGCTCAGATTGTTAGCGGAACCTTGCTCTTGAGCTTTTTTCATGATTTCCTCCCAGCGCTTCTGTTGTAGGATTGTGATGTTGTTTTCCTTCTTATAGGCACCGATCTTACGAGCTATGTCCATCCTGCGGCCGAGCAAGTTGATAAGATCTGTATCTATCTCGTTGATATCTTGTCTCAAAAAGTCCAAGCTCTTTTGTGTTATATCATCGTTTTGGTGATCGTATCTCGCCACAAATCCTGTGATCATTTCGTGCAATGTGTGCGGAGTAATTTGTTGTTTAGCATCACTCCAGGCATTGTCTGGATCTCGGTGTGACTCTATCATCAGACCGTCATAGTTCAGATCTACAGCTTTCTGTGACACAGCTGCGAGCATATGTCTGTTACCGCAGATATGACTTGGATCGCAGATCATTGGAAGCTCAGGTCTCTTAGACATGAAGTCTATGGCTATTTGCCATTGAGGTCTATTACGGTATATTTTCTCACTAGTATTAGAAAATCCTCTATGAATCGCTCCCAGTTTTTTAATTCCCACTCTTTCAAATCGTTCTACGGCTCCCATCCACAAGGCTAAGTCTGGGTTGATAGGGTTTTTGACCAGTACTGGGATGTCTACACCTCGTAGGGCTTCTGCTATTTCTTGTACTGCGAATGGATTGACACTCGTCCGAGCACCTATCCATAGGATATCTATGCCAAACTCAAGGCAGGCTTCGACATGACCAGATTTGGCTACTTCAACGGTCACGGGTAGGCCTGTTTCATCCTTCATTTTTTTCATCCATGGCAGCCCCTTGATCCCGATACCTTCAAATGTGCCTGGCCTGGTTCGAGGCTTCCAGATCCCGGCTCTGAGGATATCTATCTTGCCAGATTTGGCTAGGGCTCTACAGGTTTCATATACCTGCTCTTCAGTTTCTGCACTGCATGGGCCACCAATTACAGTTGGGACTTCTGATTGTCGGAACCAACTTCTTCTTTCTGTTTTGCTTGCTACTTGAGTTTCCATTTATATAAGATTAGCGTTGTCTAATAATTATTATTTGTTAAGATTCAGATTTGGTTAGCTTAGCTTAACCACGTTATATTTCATACCATCGAGTATCCGACGGATCTCATTCGATTTTTCGATCATCATTTTCATCTTCACTTGGTCCTTATGCACTATGGCGTCCTTGAACGAGTTGAGATGATCAATATAGGTCTCCAAGGCTTCCAATATATTATCTTGATTATCTGCAAAAATATTAGCCCAGGTCTCAGGTGAACTTTTGGCGAGACGCACGGTAGATTCAAAACCTGTACTGGCCAAATTGAATATTTGTTTCTCATCTTTCTCGATATCCAGGACTGTAGAGCCAAGCATGAATGCACTCACATGCGACAAGTGTGATACATAGGCCATGTGCTTGTCATGCTCTGCGGGATTCATAAACAAATTGGTCATGCCGATATAGCGAAAGAGATCTATGACTTTCTCTACTGCATCGGCGTCTGACTTATCTTCTTCGCAGATGATATTTTTCTTTCCCTTGTACAGTGACTCTAATGCCGCCGTCGGTCCTGAGAACTCTGTCCCTGCCAGTGGGTGGCATGCAACGAATCGAGATCTTTTCTTATGGCCTGACACCTTTTCGCAGATCGATAGTTTTGTTGAGCCTGTATCTATGACGATACTACTCCACTTGATCAGGCTCAAGAGTTTTCCAACCACATCCGGCGCAACACTTACTGGTACGCTGACAATGATTAGGTCACACGTGGTGGCAAGTTCCTCAAGGGAGGTGGTAGTACTAACGATGCCCAGATCTATGGCTTTCTCGCAGTGTATTGGATTCAGATCATAGCCGATGATGTCGTCCCCTCTATGCTTAAGATCAAGGGCTATTGACCCACCTATTAGACCTATTCCTACTATGCCTATTGTCATTGTGCGATCGATTTAACGAATAATTGCTCTATTTTTTCACAGGCACTTTTTAATGTAGCTACATCGCTACATAGTGCTATACGTACATACCGTTCACCATTCGTGCCAAAAATGAATCCTGGCGTAATAAATACTCGAGTCTGTTGAAGAATACTCTCTACCCAAGACTCAACATCAGCGATATAATCAGGCACTTTGGCCCAAACGAACATTCCTACAGATTCCTTCTCATAGGAGCAATCGAGCAAGTCGAACAATCTCCAGACGATGATTCTACGCTTCCTGTATACTTCATTTATTTGCTCAAACCAGTCATCTCCCATACTCAGTGCAACTATGGCGGCTTTTTGAACCGCACGATACATTCCTGAGTCCATGTTGCTTTTAAATCGCATGACCGTATCTATATATTCCTTAGCACCTATGAGTGCTCCGACTCGCCATCCCGCCATGTTGTAGCATTTGCTGAGGCTAAACAATTCTATAGCACACTCTCTCGCCCTAGGCACATTGAATATACTTAGTGGATGATCATTGAGGATATAATTATATGGGTTGTCATGACAGATAAGTATGTTATGTTTAAGTGCAAAGTCAACGAGCTTTTCATAGAATGAAAGTTCAACCTTGGCTCCAGTAGGCATGTGTGGGTAGTTGATCCACATGATCTTTACCTTGTTGAGATCTTGTCGGCCTAGCTTTTTGAGGTCAGGAAGCCAAGATGTATCAGCAGTGAGGTCATAATATCGGGCTGACGCTCCAGCCAACTCAGTGGTAACCCTGTAGCTTGGATAACCAGGATTAGGGACTAATACCTCATCTCCTGGACTCAAGAATGACATGGCAATATGCATGATGCCTTCTTTTGATCCGATCAGTGGGAGCACTTCAGTATCGCTATCGATCGAAACCTTGAGTCTTTGATCATAGTGCTCAGCAAAAGCTGACCTTAACTCTGGAATCCCTTTATACGATTGATACTTGTTGGCGTTGAGATGATCAGCCGCATTTTTGAGTTCATCAATGACTTCTGGTGGTGGCAACATATCTGGGCTTCCAATACCTAGATTGATAACCTCTACTCCAGATTGATTCATGTCAGCAATCTGGGCGAGTTTAGTGGCGAAATAATACGCCTTGACTTCACCGATTCTATGCGACGGTTTGATGATCATAGATTGCTGCTTTTTTGTAGATTCCTAATTCATCAAGTCCGTGCGACACACTTTTTACCTCTTCTATACAATCCTCATATTGCGCTATATGATCAAACTCAAGATCTAGATGAAAGTAATATTCGTTGATCTTACCCATAACTGGGAATGACTGTAGCTTACTGATATTGATATGATGATCTGCAATTTTTTGAATTACTTGTAACAAGCTCCCTCTATCATGAGACACCCTGAGATATATAGATGCTTTATCAGCATTGCCGAGTGATGTATACTCTCCATCTCTTGAGATAATGATAAATCTGGTATAGTTTGATTGAGAGGTCTCTATGCCCGACTCTATGATTTCTAATCCATGTAGTTTGGCTGCTAAGGAACTACCTATTCCGGCAACTCCTTGTAGCTTTTTCTCCTTTATATCTCGAGCGACTATGGCCGTATCTGCTGCTTCAGTTATATGTATATGCTCGAATTGATTGAGGTAGTCATAGCACTGATAGATGGCCATAGGATGAGATCTGACTTCTTTGATATCATTGATATCTTGACCTGGGAGCGCCATGAGATTATGCTTGATTCTCAAGAAGGTCTCTCCAGAAATCCAAAAATCATTTTCTCTCAGTATCCTATAATTTTGTAGAATGCTGCCTGCTATAGAATTCTCTATAGCCATAACGCCGTAGTTGATAGACTGGTCAGCAGCTAGCTTAAGGGCTAATTCATTGAAGCTCCTTGCAGGGATGACTTCGATCCTATTACTGCCAAAGTACTTTCTGGCAGCCTCATCATGAAAGCTTCCAGGAAATCCTTGAACAATTAATTTAGTTTTTCTTCTCATTAGTACTCAATAAAAAAGGAGCCCTACACAGTAGGACTCCTTATATTTTGATTTCAAATAGCTAAAGCCCTATCTTCTTTTTTGGATAAAAAAGTAAAAGAAATAGAAGCCGCTAAATGAAAATACATTCTTCATGAAGATCAAAAGTAAAGCCAAATACCCTAAAAACAAAGCCCCAAAGACTTATGAGGTTAATTTTCTTTGAAGTACATGCCTTAAAGGAATGCCTTCTATTTTGCTTTCTAACCAAGAAATGATGTCCAAATAAAGAAAAGGGCGACGTTCAAAATCTTCTCCCTGAATGGCCTTTAGACTCTCTTTTAACTTAATAAACTCATCTTTCAAATCAGATTCACTCGTTTTGGTTAGTTTTCTAATAAATGACAATATATGCCTCAACCCTTTTTGAAGGTGTTCTATCTTAGACAAATAGCGATAGGTAGAAATAATCTGGTGAGAAATTAAAATTTCATTTCCCTTTTCAAAATGTATGATTAAAGTCAACATACGTGCAAAACACTGGATATCCTCTCTAAAATTAGGGTAGATCGTATTGGTGATTTTATTCAAACACTTGAGCGAATTATCAAGATCGTCCATACAAAAGTAGAGACATCCTACTTTGAAATAAGATGATAGCTCTCGATTAAGATCCCAACCTAACTCATTATTTAAAAGAAAATTTTGGTGACTATTGACATATTCTATAGCCTTTTCATAGTTGCCATTAAGAAAAAATTCATTGATCTCATGGGTTGATTTGATAAGTATGAAAGTAGAATACTCGTCGGCGTTCATTTTTTTGCCAAATTCGTCCTTAAGCGATATAAACTTTTCAAGATTCTCTTTGAATCGATCATACCTCTGTGACATGAATAGGGCATTCATGACATTATGATATCCCTTGATATATATGGTCAACTCTTGAGCTTTCCATTTGGGCTCTACTTCAAATAGTTCTAACCACTTAGTAGCATATTTGAAATAATTGGGAAAGTCTTGACTCATAAAATAGTACCAGACATGAGACTGATAGTAGTAGAGCTTACCATAAAAGTCTAATTGGTCTAGAGATACTGATGGCCAATTACGCTTAAAGTAATCTGACAATTCATCAAAATCATCACTATCCTTGACAAACCCTTTTTGCAAGTATAAACCATATATAGAAAGCGACAGGTTGGACAATTGATGGTTCACGCTTAGATAATTGAGGGCTTGGTTGGACTCCTTAGTAAGCTGTTGTGCTTTAGGATACATACTTCCTGTTATGTAGAGCGCTTCAATTTTTTTTTCTAAGTCTAATATCGTTATTACAAAGGCGTGCTTCTGGGCATCGATAGCCTGTTTTTTTACTTTGTCCAAGACGTCCAGGCTGGCCAAATAAAGCCCTTTGTTATATAACACTTGCGCATAATCTATAGTCTCGCTCAATTGTATCTCGATACTATTATTACGATGTATTTGTCTGAGAGAGCTAAGTAATTGTTTGTATAAATTGGATTTTAGATTGGATAGTTGTTCCTTTTTAATGCCATTGACTTTCTTCAGTAATTTGCGTTCGTCGTACTCTGGATTTTTATCTATGTAATCGAAAAGACTCATGAATAAGCTCCCTGATTTTTGAGAGCTACGATTCATATTCATTCTGAACTGTCGCTTTTCTGCTGTAGTTAGGCTTTTAATTAATTTATAAAGATGGTCCGTAGACTTATAAGGCATCGTAATTTATTGATCGCAAACAATTGATAATCAGAAGTTTAAATTAGTAAGACACTCCTTAGAGCTTGTAATTATCGAGATTATTGGCTAAAAAAGGGCATAACCACGACATATATTTGATACAACTAACAAAATAAGAAGATGTCAGTTAAGAAGATCGAGATTTTTGATACTACCCTAAGGGATGGTGAACAGGTGCCTGGATGTAAATTAGATAGGGATCAAAAACTCAAACTGGCAGAGCGATTGGATGAGTTAGGAGTAGATGTGATAGAGGCAGGATTTCCTATATCGAGTCCAGGAGATTTTGAAGCGGTCAAAGAGATTGGCAAGCTTGTGAAGAATGCCGCAGTATGTGGATTGTCTCGAGCGGTAGAAAAAGATATAAAGGTAGCTGCAGAGTCATTGAGTAGTGCAAAGAGACCACGGATTCATACCGGTATTGGCACTTCGGACTCCCATATATATGACAAGCTACAGTCTACACCGGAAAAAATTATAGAAAAGGCAACAGCGGCGGTCAAATATGCCAAATCATTTGTTGAAGATGTGGAGTTTTATGCTGAGGATGCTGGCCGTACTGACAATGTCTTCCTCGCTCAGGTGATCCAAAACGTGGTCAATGCAGGAGCTACAGTTCTCAATATTCCTGATACCACAGGCTATTGCTTGCCAGAAGAGTTTGGAGCAAAAATAAAGTACCTTACAGAACATGTGAAAGGTATAGATAAATGTACCATTTCGGTTCACTGCCACAATGATCTCGGCCTCGCCACGGCTAACTCGATAGCGGGTATACAAAATGGTGCTACCCAGATCGAATGTACTATGAAT